>MHYI01000281.1:0-1444 GCA_001828295.1 Planctomycetes bacterium RBG_16_41_13
ACCCGGTAATTTCTTCACGTAAAGCGATTCATGCGAATGAAGAAGGCGATTCTTTGCCTTTTGCAGTGAAACACATTACTTCGAGGGAGGATGAAGAAACAAGTGTTACTGCAGTACATACTGACGATGGCCGGCTGTTGCTGCTTTCTTCTATAACAGAGACCTCTCTTTTTGGGGAAGGGGAAAAGAGGGATTTATGCCAGGATATTACCCGCCTCATTAAAAAACCGTTACGGAGAATCACACCTTTTGTACATAATCAGACGGAACAGCCACTGCAGGAAGGAACGATTGCCATAACCGCCCTTGCCCTTGATCTTTTTATGGAGAATCTTTATGTTGGCACTGATTCAGGGGAGGTAATACGTATTGACATAAGGGAGAAAGAGGAACCCGTAGTTTTGGAACGGGTAAAGGTTTCAGGCAGCGCCGTCTCCGCAATGAGGTTTTTGCTGGGCGATATTTCGCTGGTGATTGGCGACTCAGAAGGCAAGGTTTCCTCATGGATGAAGGTGAGAGATGCATTGTCTCCCTCTGGATGGTCGCTGAAAAAGATACATACGTTTCAATCCCATAACGCCCCGGTAGTGGCTATTGCCAAGTCTGTGAGAGACAAGGGTTTTGTTACTGCCGATTCAAACGGTTTGATACATCTCCGCCACGCCACATCAGAACAAACATTGTTAAATGTGATGACGTCTTCTCCTGTAACCGCACTTGCCTTCTCTCAAAAGGCAAACGGCGTCCTGGCAGCCGATGCATCAGGCGCATTATATTTGTGGAACATTTCGAACCCGCATCCTGAAACTACATTAAAAACACTGTTTGGCAAGGTATGGTATGAGGGATACGAAAAACCTGAATACACATGGCAATCAACCGGAGGTACGGATGATTTTGAGCCAAAGTTCAGCCTGATTCCGTTAATCTTCGGTACGATCAAAGGCACGGTGTATGCGCTGCTTATTGCCGTGCCAATCGGCATATTCGGGGCGCTCTATACTTCGCAATTCCTCCACAGGTCATTAAAGGTAATCAAGCCTGTTATTGAATTAATGGCGGCCCTTCCCAGTGTGATTCTGGGTTTTCTCGCAGGATTATGGCTTGCTCCGTTAATTGAAAAAATCTTCCCGGCTTTGGTAATTATGCCATTTTTCATTGTACTTTCCATTGCTGCCGCGATGATTATCTGGAAGGTGACCCCTCTATTCTGCAAAAGTAAATACAAACATGGCGTGGAATTGGTATTTTTGATACCATTTATTATCGGCGCAATTTTTGGATCTATTTGCCTTTCGGGGGTATTTGAATCGTTTGTTTTTGGCGGAGATTACCAGCAGTGGTTATTACATGTTTTAGGGCTGCATTATGACCAGAGAAATGCAGTTGTAGTAGGGTTTGCCATGGGATTTGCGGTGATACCACTTGTTTTTACCATATCAGA
>MHYI01000281.1:1539-5551 GCA_001828295.1 Planctomycetes bacterium RBG_16_41_13
GCCCGGCTATTTTTTCTGCAGTTATGATCGGTTTTGGGAGGGCAGTGGGGGAAACCATGATCGTGCTTATGGCAACGGGCAACACCCCTGTGATGGACTGGAATCTTTTCAGCGGATTCAGGGCATTGGCTGCAAATATTGCCGTGGAAATACCCGAAGCACCGTTTGGCGGAACTCTTTACCGTGTGCTTTTTCTTGCATCACTCCTGCTTTTTGTGACAACGTTTATCGTTAACACCTTCGCCGAAGTAATTCGACAAAAAATGAAGAAGAAATACAGTAAATTATGAAAAAGTTTTTTAAGTCAGGTGATCCATATGTGTGGTTGACCGCAAGCTCTCTGACCATATGCCTTTTGATGGTTTGCGGACTGATTACGCTTATCATGATAAAGGGGCTTGGTATCTTTTGGCCCCATACCATTGTGCATTTTCATCTCAAAGACGGGACAACGGTTTTAGGGGAGGTGGCGAAAAAGGAGCCTATTCCCTACGAAAAAGACGGTTACCGGACAAAGCTTAAAATAGGCAACCGTGATATTTACGGACTTGATTTCAGATGGATTGATGATGACAAAATAGTTTCACAGGAATATCCCGCCGCGGCCATTGCCATCGAGAGGCGCGAGTGGGGAAATATGTATGGGTTTTTGCAGGGCATTATGGGAAAGAACGGCGGGATTGAAGCAATACAACCGGAAGGGGCAAAGGGGTTTATAAACGAAAATAAAAAACTTTTCAAAAAAATAAGGCGGCTTGAAAAAAAGGAAATTGGCGACATTAACTATCAGATGGAAAAAAAACGAATTATCGTAAAACAGTTACAGTCGCTGCCGCCGTCTGATATAGTTCAAAAAAAAATGGATGGCATCAAAATAAAAATTGACGCCCTTGAGAAAATATATCGTGAAAAGGAGGCCTTGCTTTCAAACCTTTACCAAAAGGCAAGAGAGAAAGAATTCATCATACGTCTTGCCGGTGGAGAAGAAAAAATACTTCCTGTTTTTCAGGTGATACGTATGTACACACCCAATTCGATGCATGTATTCGCAAAAACAGGTTTTTATCTGACAAAATTGTGGGAGTTTATTGTCGATGAACCAAGGGAGGCCAATACGGAAGGGGGGATATTCCCGGCAATATTTGGTACGATCATGATGGTATTTATCATGAGTATTGCCGTCGTTCCCCTTGGAGTATTGACGGCAGTCTATCTGAAAGAATATGCCGGTGATAATTTTATCTCACGGATAGTACGCATCTCGGTCAACAATCTGGCAGGTGTTCCCTCAATTGTTTTCGGGGTATTTGGGCTTGGCTTTTTTATCTATTTAATAGGGGGTACTATTGACAATGTGTTTTTTAAATCTGCATTGCCGTCCCCTACGTTTGGAACGGGCGGCATTTTGTGGGCGTCGCTTACGTTAGCGTTATTAACGGTGCCGGTAGTGGTCGTTTCCACGGAAGAGGGGCTGTCTTCCGTGCCCGGATCGATAAGGGAAGGTTCTTACGCCCTTGGTGCAACAAAATTTGAAACGTTATGGCGGGTTGTGCTTCCTCAGGCCGCCCCGGGCATACTTACCGGTACCATTCTGGCAATGGCGAGGGCAGCGGGAGAGGTTGCACCGCTTATGATTACGGGCGTTGTGAAACTTGCACCTTCTCTCCCGATAGACCATCATTTTCCTTTTCTTCATTTAGAAAGAAAATTTATGCATCTTGGTTTCCATATTTACGATGTAGGGTTTCAGTCGCCAAATGTCGAGGCAGCAATTCCCATGGTATATACCACAACCCTTGCATTACTCTTTAGCGTGCTGGCATTAAATATTACAGCAATAATAGTGCGGAACAAATTGAGAAAAAAATACAGGATGTCCTCTGTATAAGGGAAAGGGATATAGAAGAATTGTAACACTTTAGTCTTTTGAAACGGGAAATTGTCATTTGTAGTGCGACGAGGTTCGTCGCACTACATGAATTTAGTGGGCTTAGATAATAGATTCGTAATGGTTCACCGCAAAGGCGCAAAGGGCGCAAAGAAAAACCTTTGCGCCCTTGCGGTGGGCTGAACTGAAGTAATTTTAAAAACAAGAGAGGTGTACTATTTCACCCGGTAAAATGAAAAAAAAACCTAATCCGGTAGTCAATATTACAGACCTAAAATTTTATTACGGCGACAATTTAGCCCTGAATGGCATAAACCTGGATATTTCAGAAAAAATGATCACAGCGTTTATCGGGCCTTCCGGATGCGGAAAGTCAACGTTAATCCGGTGTTTAAACCGCATGAATGATCTTATAGAAGGGGTGCGAATTGAAGGTTCTATTAAGATTGCCGGAAAAGACATTTACGACCCGTCTGTCAATGTCACCGAACTCAGGAAGCGGGTTGGCATGGTATTCCAGAAACCAAACCCGTTCCCGAAAACAATCTATGAGAATGTGGTGTACGGTCCGCGCGTATTGGGAATAAAGAAAAAAAACACACTGGATGATATCTGCGAAAAGGCGCTGATAAAGGCGGCGCTATGGAACGAGGTAAAGGACCGCCTCCACTTCAGCGCTCTTGAACTATCAGGCGGACAGCAACAGAGGGTGTGTATCGCCAGGGCTATCGCCACGGAACCGGAAATTGTGCTTCTCGACGAACCCTGTTCCGCGTTAGACCCGATTGCCACGGCAAAAATAGAGGACATGCTTGTCGAACTGAAAAAGGACTACACGGTGGTTATCGTAACCCACAATATGCAGCAGGCAGCAAGGGTTTCTGATTATACCGGGTTCTTTATGATAGGGGAACTTGTAGAGTATGATGATACGACTGAATTATTTACGAAACCGAAAAAACAAAGGACAGAGGATTATATAACGGGCAGGTTCGGGTAGAAACGTGAAACAATTTTCGTTGCAAAAATAATGGTTATTTCACAGGGTATCCTGGAACAATTGCGCCATGGTATGGTGCTGAAAAGGGGCAGGTTTTGCCGGTTTTAAAAAGAGGGGAGGCGGGGGGGCGTTATGGTACGTGAAGCATATCACAAGGCTTTGAAAGCGCTGCAGGACGAAGTGCTTGATATGGGGAAAATGGTTTCGCAGGCGATACAGGATTCCATACATGCATTGCAAACCAGAGACATAGAGGCGTCGAAAGAAATTATAAAAAAAGACCAGGAGATTAACAAAATGCGGTTTGACATTGAGGAGAAATGTATTGTACTCATTGCGACACAACAGCCCCTGGCAGTGGATTTAAGGACGATAACCGCTATTCTGAGCATAATAACCGACCTTGAACGGATGGGTGATCATGCGGAGGGCAATGCAAAGATAAATATTATGATTGGCGAGGAACCTTTGATAAAACCATTGGTCGATATTCCCCGAATGGGGGAGATTGGCATTGCCATGCTGGAAAAATCTCTCAGGGCCTTTATGGAAAGAGATGTGGAAGCGGCAAGGAGCGTATGTAACGAAGATGATAAAGTGGATGCGCTCCACGACCAGATTTACCACGAACTTTTGCTGCTGATGATGAGCAATCCAAAGATAATCAATCTGGCAACCTACCTTACATGGGTTTCTCACAATCTGGAACGTATTGCGGACAGGGTGACAAATATAGCGGAAAGGACGGTATATATGGTTACGGGTGAAATGGAAGAATTAAATGTGTCGAAATATTGAGGGAAGTTGTTGGAGCAGGCTTTAAGTGTCTTTTGGGGAGGTACAAAAATCGTCGATAACACTCTTTAACTTTAAAAAATCTCTTTTACCAATACCCCAATTAGCGTCAAATATATTCAGGAGACCTTTTCAAGGCGATCTGCTACCCATACTTTAATGAGTGACTGTCGGGGTACGCCCAAACGTTTCGCTTCTTTATCCAATAAATGAATCATCCATAAAGGAAAATCCACATTTACCCGTTTCTGTTCCTGTTCGGGTCTTTTTGCTTTTGATAGATCAAGGTATTTAGAAATATCTTCGCCTTTATCAAATTTATTGTCAAT
>MHYI01000281.1:5583-5873 GCA_001828295.1 Planctomycetes bacterium RBG_16_41_13
TTTCTGGAGCGTCGTACTGAAATAATCCGAACCTTTTCGTTTCGATAAGTAATAATTGCTGACCAGTATTTTTCAGAAATTTTTCCGATTACGAGAGACCTTGGTTCGTCGGTAGTCTTTAACGGAATCTCAATAAAATCAGGATCATTCCACAAAGTTTGTGCTTCATAAAAGTCGATTCCATGTTTTTTCTTATTGCTGTTGCTTTTGCCGGAATCAAATTCAAAATTCATAATTATTATACCTTAAATATACCTTAATCTAATTAATATTTTGTTGCTGATAAAGTG
>MHYI01000282.1:0-3213 GCA_001828295.1 Planctomycetes bacterium RBG_16_41_13
TGAGTGTTTTCAAAAAGCTAAAGTGTTACGTTTTTTGTCATTTGAATTTGTTTCGTATTTCGATATTCGTATTTCGAATTTGGTTGCGGCCAAAGGCCGTGCTGTGCCCTCAGTGGCAGAAAAGGATTTTCAGGTGAAACACTCTATTGTCGCTTGCGGTATACGTGTACATAATTTAAAAAATATTGACGTTGAAATTCCACATAACAAATTAGTTGTCATTACGGGTGTCAGCGGTTCTGGCAAGTCCAGCCTTGCATTTGATACCCTTTTTGCAGAGGGACAAAGAAGGTATGTGGAATCTTTTTCTGCCTACGCGCGGCAATTTCTGGAAAAAATGGATAAGCCCGATGTAGATCACATAGAAGGTATCCTGCCTGCAATTGCCATTCAGCAGAAAAATCCTGTAAAAAACCGCCGTTCAACTGTGGGCACTGCAACAGAAATCAACGATTACCTGAGGTTGCTCTATGCCCGCATTGGAAAGACGTATTGTAAAAACTGCAAGCGAGAGGTACGTATTGACACGGTATCGCATATTGTAGAATTTATCCTCTCCTTGCCGGAAGGCACGAAATTCCTCGTCACGTTTCCCCTCAATATCAGCCAAAATATTTCGGGTGAGGAACAAATAAATCTCCTGAAAGAACGCGGCATAGTGAGAATCCTGGCAGATAACGATATCGTTGACGTCACGAACGAACAAAACAGTTTTGACATCCGTGCCGCGAAGACCGTATACGGAATTATCGACCGGCTGGTTGTAAAAGACACAATAAAAGACCGCCTTATCGATTCCCTGGAAACCTCATACCGTATGGGTTCAGGGCACTTAAGTATCTTTTATACAAACGCTTCACTTTCCGGTGAAGCGATAAAACCATCAGCAGATGCTCTTGTGCGCATTCAGGATTCACCATGGGTTGAAATGAAATATAGCAAAAAGTTTTTTTGCAGTTATTGTGCAATTGAATACCCCGAGCCGTCCCCCGCCTTATTTTCCTTTAATAATCCAATAGGGGCATGCCCCAAATGCCAGGGATTCGGTCACACGATAGACATAGATATGGATGCCGTTATCCCGGATAAAGAGAAATCTCTTGATCAGGGTGCGATAGTTCCCTGGAATACCCCTGCATACAGAGAGTTGTATGAAGAACTTGAATCTGCCGCCTCAAAATACGACATTCCCCTGGGTGTTCCTTTCCGGAAATTGACAAAAAAACAGTTGAATCTGCTTTTTGAAGGCACAGAGGATTTTTGCGGTATTAACGAATTTTTCGACTGGCTGGAAGGCAGAAAATACAAGATACACGTTCGTGTTATCCTTAGCAAATACAGGGGTTATAATGTGTGCCGCACCTGCGGAGGCACCCGATTGAAAAAGGAGGCGCTTACTATAGTAATTCAGCAGAGAAGTATTGCGGAAGTTTGCACTATGACCATAGAACAGGCGCACATGTTCTTTCAGAAGCTGCAGATTTCTGAGTATGAAAAAAATATTGCGCACTTAATCCTGCAGGAGATAACAAAACGTCTTGGCTATATGATCAAGGTCGGTCTTGGATATCTCACCCTGGACCGTATGACGCGTACATTATCAGGCGGTGAAGCCCAAAGGGTAAATCTTACCACATCATTAGGTTCTTCTTTGGTAAACACCTTGTACATACTGGATGAACCGAGCGTCGGACTTCATCCCAGGGATACCGACCGGTTGATCCATATACTGAAGCGGTTAAGGGACATTGGAAATACCGTTGTGGTGGTGGAGCATGATGCGGAAGTTATAAAGACTTCAGATATGATTATTGATTTAGGGCCCGGTGCCGGTGAAAACGGAGGCAGGCTTGTTTATCATGGCGCCTTTGCACAACTGCCCGCAAATAACTGTTCTCTTACCGGTCAGTATTTAAAAGGAGAAAAGGCGATAAAAATACCTTCTTCCCGGAGAAAGCCTTCCAGAAGGGCTATCGTTTTAAAAGGCGCGTCACAAAATAATTTAAAAAATATCGATGTAACATTTCCGCTTAATATGCTAGTCTGTGTGACGGGCGTTTCAGGGTCGGGAAAGAGTTCGCTCGTACAGGATACTCTTTACGGTGCATTGAAAAAGAAGCTGGGAATTTATTCCGGGTTTGTGGGAAAACATACGGCCATTGAAGGTGAGCGGTTTATCAATGACATCCTTCTCGTAGATCAATCCCCTATTGGGCGTACCCCGCGTTCTAATCCCGTAACGTATATAAAAATATTCGATGAAATAAGAAAACTTTTTGCTTTCACGAGGGAGGCAAAAGCGTGCAAATTGACCATCGGTTCATTCTCTTTTAATATTGCCGGCGGAAGATGTGAGTTTTGCGAAGGGGCGGGATACGTAAAGGTTGATATGCAATTTCTTGCTGATATCTTTGTCACATGTGAGAAATGCGGCGGAAAGCGGTTTAACAAAAAAGTACTCGAAGTGAAATATAAAAATAAAAATATCCACGAAGTCCTGAGCATAACGGTGGATGAAGCAATTGAATTTTTTCGCGAATCTGTGAATATCACAAAGGTATTGAAGTGTTTGCAGGAAACCGGGCTTGGTTATTTAAAATTGGGTCAGCCCGCAACAACCTTGTCGGGGGGCGAAGCGCAGCGTCTCAAGGTATCCACATATATATCGCAGGAAAATGCGGAGCCAATGCTCTTTATCTTTGACGAACCAACCATCGGCCTGCACATGGATGACATTCAGAAATTACTGAATTGTTTTCAAAGATTACTCCATGCGGGACATTCTCTCATCGTGGTGGAACATAACCTTGATATAATTAAATCCTCCGATTATATTATCGACCTTGGCCCTGAAGGGGGCAATGAAGGGGGATATGTAATCGGATGCGGAACGCCGGAGAAGATTTCTAAAATAACAGCAAGCCATACGGGTGCATACTTAAAACCATACTTTTTTTGAGTTGTACAAAAATATATTTTACGAAAGGCAAAAACAACATTGAGCAAGAAAAACATCCTATTTATTGTGAGCATTATCGTAAGCCTGGGTTGTTCATGGCTGTTCATACGAAGCATAGAATGGGCTTCTTTGAAGAATGCGTTAATTGAGGCAAATTATTGGTTTATAATCCCCGCTACGATACTAGCACTTCTCCTCTATGTGGTGCGTGCATTTCGATGGCAGGGTTTGCTGTCGCACATAAAACCAATTTC
>MHYI01000282.1:3337-3923 GCA_001828295.1 Planctomycetes bacterium RBG_16_41_13
ACGGTTGTTGTGGAAAGAATTTTTGACATGCTTGGGCTCATTCTCTTTGCCGTTGCAACGTTATTCCTGCTTCCCAATCCTGATACCGCCCATCATACCCCCTCTTTCCCATTAATAACCACTGATGTGGTAACAACGGGGAGTTCAGTAATTCCTTCATTAAAAAAATGGACAGAAGTCTTTGCCGCTTTTGGTAGCATAACCATTATCTTGCTTTTTCTCATCGTTGCAAAACCACTTTTTTTTAAAAACATACTCACCACATGGTGTTCACTTCTTCCCCACAATCTGAAAGATAAAATTATCAACCTGTATGATTCATTCGTATTTGGCCTGAAAATACTGGAAAACAAATTAAAGACGATATGGATACTTATCTTATCACTAATTGTATGGCTCATGGGTGGAATAGAAATCTATATACTGAGTTTTGCCTTCGATTTGCAGCTTCCTTTTGCCGGGGCGTGCCTTGTTGCCGTTTGCCTTGCCCTGGCAGTGGCATTGCCGCAGGCCCCGGGCTATATCGGCGTTTTTCACATTGCCGTTTTAAAATCGTTGCATATCTTTGGCATAGAAACAACGTTAG
>MHYI01000282.1:3968-6064 GCA_001828295.1 Planctomycetes bacterium RBG_16_41_13
CCACTATTATGGGTTTTTTCTTTCTCTGGAAAGAAGGAATTGCTTTTCGTGAAGTGGTAAAACTGGAAGAAGAAATTTCTGAAGGAAAGCTTGAAGAAGCAGAAGGTGTTTCAAAAATTCCGCCGCAATTATAGTAGGGATAATCTGCGGAATCTTACCCGCCAAAAACGGTAGAGCCCGTGAAATCTTCGGTTACAACCGCTTTTCACCGTTCTGAGGTCTGCGGTTTCACACCCTGCAATGAGGACTTCATTAAAAAATGAATGTAATTGAAAATACCGGTATGTTATGACATAATCGTAAAACTTTACGTACGGCAACACTTACCGTTTTATTCTTTTTTATCAAACATCCTGCTGGCAGAAAATAGCGGGAGCCCCATTAATTTACTGAAATAACATTTACATCGTTAAGAACGGCTTATTGTATGCAACAATTACTAACAAAAAAAAATACATTAAACATTTCAAACGCATCTGAACAGGAAGCAAGGTATCTTACCTTTGAAATATGCGGAGAAGAATACGGCATAGAAGTCTTAAAGGTAAAAGAAATTATTAGCATGGTAAAAATCACGCCTGTGCCAAAAACTCCGGAATATGTAAAAGGCATAATCAATCTCCGCGGTAAGATTATTCCTGTTATTGATTTACGGTTAAAATTAGGCATGCGGGAATCAATGGCCGGAGACGGCAGATGTATCATTATCGTTGAGACATGCAATGGCCTGAAAGGGATAATCGTTGATATGGTATCGGAGGTACTTATTGTGAACGCCGATGATATGAAGCCTTCTCCTCAATCGAAAAACAACATCGACGCCGATTTTCTTCTGGGTATTGCAAAAATAAAGGAAAAACTAAAACTATTACTCAATATCGATACTATATTTGGCGCAGACGGACGGCAGACTCATGGTGAAAAAAATAACCAGATAAATGAAAACAAAAAAGACCTTTGCGGGGGAAACAGTGCTAACGAGGATTTCGGAAAGGAGGTTCCCCTGATACCGGAAACAGAAAATACAGAAGGCATTTTTGCTGAAAAACCAAAAGAAGAAATTTGCCGGGAAATCCCTGGCGCAGGAGAAGAAATTTTGACGGAAGATAGTGGCATAAAGGAAAATGCAGAGGATGAAACCTCCGAAATCGATGAAAAACAAATGGATATAATCTTAAGCGATACCACCGATACTCTGCAAACAATTGGAACAGATGGAACAGACAAGGCGGATGAGCCTATTGACCTCAATGCCATTGCAGGAAACATTTCCAGTGATATCAGGGAAGCAACAACATCATTATTTGAAACTATGATTATGATGGATATGAAATTCAAAGAATATGCACTGGTAGATGAGA
Organism: Planctomycetes bacterium RBG_16_41_13; assembly: GCA_001828295.1. The sequence continues at coordinate 5,330 of MHYI01000282.1, forward strand.
CTAAAATAAAAAGCGATGTGGTATGCATGATTAGCTTCACCGGCGAATACCATGGCATTGTAAGTTTGTTTTGTTCAAAGGAGCTTGCATTACAAATTGCTTCAAACATGCTGATGGAAGAACAAACAACGTTGTCCACTGAAGTAAAAGACGCAGTGGGTGAAGTACTTAATATGATCGCCGGAGGCGTAAAAACCAAAATTGCCGAAAAATACGGAGAGATGTACCTTTCCATACCACTGGTAATAGCGGGAGAAGATATCTCTGTTTCTGTTACAGAAACTCAGGAAATGCGCTACAAAACAACGGTTGTGTGTTTTACGAAAGACCCATGGATTACGACTCGTTTTGGCTTTAATGATGAAATTATGACAGTAGGTTTATTGCTTAAAAAGACAAGCCGGTAAAGAGCCTAAACTGGTATAACCTGAACCAAGCAAGCCAGAAATAAAAAATACGGTAACACTTTAGTATTTTGAAACGGGAAATTGTCATTTGTAGTGCGACGAGGTTCATCGCACTACATGAATTTAGTGAGCTTAGATAATAGAAATTTTGTAACACTTTATTCTTTTTGAAAACACTCAATAAAATCAAGGTTTTCGGTGTTTACAAAGAGAAAGGAAACCACAGATTTCACAGATTACACAGATTACACAGATAAGGAGAGAAAAAATCGTAAATCATAATTCGTACTTCGTAAATCGTAAAAGGTATATACATGATTATTAAACA
>MHYI01000283.1:0-1099 GCA_001828295.1 Planctomycetes bacterium RBG_16_41_13
CCCATCATTTCTCCAATCTCCGTTCCGCTTAGCCCGCCAAAACGGTACAATAAGTCCATGGCTATTTGCCGTATTACACCCCGTTCATTCTTTATTTCATCAAAACTTTTCTTTGTCTCTTTGCAGAGTGCTTTAATGATTGTCTCTTTTCTGGTATAGTTTTTTAACCGCCGTACAGGTAAAATCTCACGTGATCTCAGCGGCAAATATTTATCTCTCACCCTCTTGATAAACCCGGTACTCCCCAGTATGTTTCCGCCAACAACCTTATCTTTTATTTCAATACCTGCCGGCAAGTCACTGCAAATAGCCTCCCAATACAATTGTCGTCCTTTTTTGTTATCCCCTCCATATGGCTCAAGTACCCCGGCATACTCTATAATGCCATTTCTTTTGGTATGATCGATAGTGCCTAAAAGGCTGCTCCACGCATAGTTCCTCAAATAATTTCTCTTTTCCGATAGCGGCAGTTTTTTTTCCAGCCTTGTATTGGCAGGGTTTAAATGAATATATCGGGACACAATATCCAAATACTCTTTCTTTTCCAGGAGAATACTCTTGTATCTCCCCTGATACAAATGACCTGTCTTTTTGTATCTTCTATTGTAATGGGAGGTGTAGGTGATGTTAATCCATTTCATAAATTCACTGAGATTGGCGAGGGGTGTTTCTAAAAGCAGATGGAAATGATTCTCCATGAGAACGTAACCATACAGGAGGGTAGTATAAGTTTTCAGGCCGTCATTCAACAACTCAAGAAACTGTTTCTTATCCTGGTCATCCCTGAATATTGCCGTACGCTTATTACCCTGGCAGGTCACAAGATATAATGCGTCTTTATATTGTATGCGTAATGGTCTTGCCATGCGGGTATCATATCAGATACAAGCTATTTGTCAATCGTTAAGATTTGACCCCGCCTTTTTCTTTGAAATGTTTTATTTTTGTAATTGACAGGTGGAAATAATAAGCAATAATAATCTCAAAAACTCATTCCTGTGATAATATATATGCAGATTGCTCTATATTTATTGCTGCTGCATAGTATAATCTAAAAATATAATGGTCAAACACGAAAAACTTCTGATTCGGATTTTAC
>MHYI01000283.1:1132-1504 GCA_001828295.1 Planctomycetes bacterium RBG_16_41_13
GATTATGCGGTCTGCTGAAATATTTAGGCTTTGAGGAAAGAATTAAAGGAAGTCATCACATATTTATTAAGGTCGATGTTGAAGAGATACTTAATTTGCAGCCTAAAGGAGGAAAATCAAAACCCTGTCAAGTTAAGCAGGTACGCAATATAATATTAAAATACAAGTTGGGAGACAAAGAAAATGAGCAGATATGAAATAATTATCTACTGGAGCGTAGAGGATCATGCCTTCATTGCAGAAGTTCCGGAATTGCCAGGCTGTGCAGCCGATGGAGCTACATATCAGGAGGCGCTCAGTAATGCTGAAGTTGTTATCAAAGAATGGCTAGAGACTGCTAAGGAATTAGGACGTCATGTTCCCGAACCTAAA
>MHYI01000283.1:1529-2490 GCA_001828295.1 Planctomycetes bacterium RBG_16_41_13
ATAGCGGGTGGGAAAAAACAATGAATGTTTAAAAGGAAATTTGTGAATTTGTATTTCGTGATAGCCTGTAAAGATTTGACTCATTCCTCTCATCAAACGGGAAAAAGTGTAACACTTAGGACATAAGAAAGGTGGAACCACAGATTTCACCGATTTCACAGATTAAAAAATTGGTAGGAACACGGCGCTCCGTGTTCCTACCATTGAACATTGAACATTGAACATTGAACATTAATCAATGTCCGATGCCTTCGGATTTCACCACTCAATATTTTGACAAAAATGCAGAGAAATTACTGATAAGCTACTGATGTGTTGAAAATTATCATATCCCCAATGCCTTTCTTTTCTTTTGAATATGATGTATCATCTTTTTTGCCGATTCAACAGGGTCGATTTCAATGATTAATGTGCTGCCGGTGATACTTTCCAGTTTATTGGTAAGCATATCAATTACATACGGCGAACCTCCAAGCTTCGGTGTTACACCAATGTGCGTGGTAATTCCAAGTGCCATAACTCCCATATAAATAGCGGCCGCTTTTTCCACAACATGTTCGGCGGCGCTTGCGACAAGGGGGAGCTTATCGATGGATGTATTCAGATAATCCGCAATGGCTGAAGCCAATACAGCGCAGCGTGAATTATCCACGCATGAACCAAAGTGAAGGATAGGGGGAATGCTTCCATTTAATCCCGAGCTTTTTCCTATTATTTCCAGAACACCTCGCAAAGAATCTCCTGCATATTTTTTCGCCTCTCCTGTCAGTAATCCGTGACGCGCGCATGCCGTTGCCGCGCAGCCTGTCGCAAGGATCAAAACGTTATTCTTCAAAAGCTCCTTTGCCATGGTAACAAAGCTCATGTCTGTTTGAATCTTTGAGGACAAACAACCGGCAAGCACGGCAACTCCCTGAATAGAACCATCAACTATAAGATCGACAAGCGGCTTTAGCGGCTG
>MHYI01000283.1:2519-4035 GCA_001828295.1 Planctomycetes bacterium RBG_16_41_13
TCATTACCTCGGTAGAAAAACCACCCATTAATTTATGTCCCTTTGCTTTCGGCAGAAATACCCGGTCAGATAAACGGTCTTTATACGCTTTAATTGCTTCCTCTACAATTTGCCTTGCGGATTCATGGGCGTTTTCCGGAGTAAATTCAATATAGGTATCATTGTCCATCCGCAATTCAGGCATGGTAGTAATTAATCTGGTATGGAGCCTCTTTGTAATTGACGAAAGTGATGGATACACACACTGTACATCCACACATACGGCGTCGACCAATCCTGTGCCAACCACAAGTTCCTGCATAATTGTGCTACCAGCCATGGGTATGCCGAGCCTCATTAACACCTCCGTACCGGTGCAACAGGTTCCTACCACATTAATGCCTTTCGCTCCCGCCTCTTTTGCCATGTCCTCAAGTTTATTTGCAAAATGAACCACCATTTCGGAAAGTACAGGAACATGGCCATGTACGAGGATATTTACCTTGTCTTTATCGAGTGCGTCCATACCTATCGAGCTTTCTTTGGGTGTGGGTACTCCCAGCAAAATATCCTGTAATTGTGTTGAAATGTAGAGGGCCAATACATCAATTACCCCGAATTTTAAACACGACATGATAATGTGGTCTGTGCTGCTCATCATCCCCTGGGCGGTACTATGGATTCCCTGAACGATAGCCTCTGCAGCGCCTTTTTGAGGAACAATGCCTGCTTTTATTAGTTTATCAATATTTCTTGGCGCAAGGGCAAGGGCGAAATTCATAGGTCCCTCTCCCTGCCCAACAAGGTCTTCCATTGCTTTTTGTCCGACTTCCTTCGCAATATCAAGCATTTGCATGCCGTCAGTATTTATGCCTAATTCTTTTGCCACGGCATAAAGTTTTGCCTCATCTTTTATCGGAAAATTTTCAGACCCTTTCGCTGCCGCGACAAACGCTTTCGCCACATGTATTGCATGTCCCAGGTGCGAGCTTGTGCCGCGCAGCACCGTTTGAAGAAACATACCGGCAACCATATTATCAGCCGTTTTGCCGCAGGAACTCCTCTTTACCTTTGGGGCTGCAAGCCTTGTATGAAGAGGTAATTCTTCACTATCCAGCCGGCAGGGGCCAAGGTTGCAGTTCCGGCAACAGAGTCCATGACTTCCAAATCCACACCTGTCTTTTAATCCAAACAGGCTTGTATCGTAAGCCGCCTGTATATCCCAAACCGTTTCAATGCCCTGTTGTCGCAAAAAATCAACGGTCTCCTCGATTTGCTTATCAGCAAAGCCTTTTTTTCTTAATTCCTTTTCCTTTTTTAAAAAATGCTTCATTTGTCCACCTTTATTTTTCCCAATCAATAAAACAATATAAAGAAAGCTGTCGTACCTATTAGTATTTTAAAAATCAGCGGGATTCTATCAAATCACAGAAACAAAGTCAATTTTGGAACATGTGTTATTCAGACAGTCATGGTTCTTTTTAAATAGTGGAAAAACAGAACATGACGATTATGAAATATATTTTTTACAAATATT
>MHYI01000283.1:4157-4689 GCA_001828295.1 Planctomycetes bacterium RBG_16_41_13
GAATGTGATTGAGATTAAACCTATTACAGGAAATATAAACACGGTAATCCGGGTTCCCGGTTCAAAAAGCTATACGAACAGGGCATTAATTACAACGGCTTTGGCCGACGGAATATCTGCGATAAATAATGCCCTTTTTAGCGATGATACACATTATATGGCGTCATGTTTAAATTCTCTTGGGATTCCTGTGGAGGAGCGAAGAGACACGAATACATTTATTGTTTATGGCAAGGGTGGATGTATTCCCGCAGAGAAGGCAAATCTGTTTGTTGGTAATGCCGGGACTGCCATGAGATTTCTTACCGCTCTGCTTACGTTGGGGTATGGGGTGTATGAAATTGGCGGTGTGGAACGAATGGGACAAAGACCTATACAGGATTTGCTGGAAGGTTTAAACCAACTTGGCGCTGAAGTTAAATCAAAATTTGACAATGGCTGCCCTCCGGTTATCATCAAGGGCAAGGGGTTAAAGGGAGGGAAGGCTATAGTGAATGGCGATTTAAGCAGTCAATATTTTAGCGCTTTATTA
>MHYI01000283.1:4766-6417 GCA_001828295.1 Planctomycetes bacterium RBG_16_41_13
GACCATTGATTTAATGGGCAAGCACGGTGTAACTGTAGAAAATATCGGTTACAAAAGATTGTTGGTGAAAAGCGGACAGCGGTACAAAACAATTTCTTATGAAGTGGAAGGAGATGCTTCCGCAGCATCTTATTTTTTTGCCGTTGCGGCTATTACCGGTGGAAGAGTGCGGGTTGAAGGCGTAGGAAAAGATTCTTTGCAGGGCGACGTCCAATTTGCCGATGTTTTAAAAAAAATGGGATGTCATGTGGATAGGGGAAAGGACTGGATAGAAGTCAGCGGCAGGGCATTGCATGGCGTAGATATTGATATGGGGGACATGCCTGATGTGGCACAAACATTAGCGGCGGTTGCGGTTTATGCGAAAGGCAAAACAAGGGTGCGAAATGTGAAAAACATGAGAATTAAGGAAACGGATAGAATCGCCGCCGTAGCAAAAGAATTACGAAAAATGGGGATATCTGTCACGGAATATGAAGATGGTTTTGAGATTGAACCTTCTATGCCGAAACCTGCGGAAATAGAAACCTATGATGATCATCGCATGGCAATGAGTTTTGCTTTGATAGGATTAAAATCAGACGGGATATTTATTAAAAATCCGGAATGTGTCTCTAAAACATTTCCTAATTATTTCCAACTGATAGAAAAATTGCGGGGATAGTTATGCCGCTTATGAAAGAACATGACGAAGAATATATGGCGCTTGCATTGGAACTTGCTGAAAAAGGCAGGGGGATGGTTGAACCGAATCCAATGGTCGGCGCTGTTATTGTAAAAAACAATGAAATCGTGGGGAAGGGGTATCATAAGAACTACGGCGGCGCTCATGCGGAAATACACGCGATAAATGAAGGCGGAGTAAACTGCAAAGGCGCAACGCTATATGTAACCATGGAACCATGCGCGCATTATGGCAAAACCGCGCCTTGTGTTGCCGCGATAATCGGGGCGGGAATTGCAAGTGTTGTAACTACATGCGTGGATCCTAATCCGGTTACCTCCGGCAAAGGGGGGCAGCAATTACAGGCTGCGGGAATAACAGTGCGCATGGGAGTCATGGAAGATCAAGCCAAAAAACTTAACGCCCCTTTTTTTAAATTAATTCAAAAGGGGATGCCTTATATAATTGTAAAGTGGGCGATGTCGATTGACGGCAAGATTGCCACCGTTACCGGCGATTCAAAATGGATTACGTCGGAAGAATCCCGCCGGTATGTTCATACATTGCGAAGTCAGGTTGACGGCGTTATGGTGGGAATTAACACCGTTTTGAAAGATGATCCGCTATTGACATGCCGCTTTAATGAGGGAAGAAATCCAAAAAGAATAATTGTTGATAGCAGGGCTTCGCTTCCATTAACATCAGCGCTTATCAGGACTGTCCAACAAAGTGAAATAATTATCGCGGTGAGTAAAAACGCACCCACAAAAAAAATTGAGATATTACGGCAATCAGGATGCCGGGTTATAGAAACAAATGGCGATTACGCTCATGTTGATTTAAAAGAACTCTTTTTAAAACTGGGGTCAATGCGGTTGACCAATATTATGGTGGAAGGTGGTAGTAAAATAATCACCTCACTAATAGAAGAACGTCTTGCGGATAAAATTATTGTATTTATCGCTCCCATCATAATTGGAGGATGTG
>MHYI01000284.1:0-1141 GCA_001828295.1 Planctomycetes bacterium RBG_16_41_13
CGTTTTCACGAGGACAAGTCTTAACGATTAATTGCTATAAACAGTGCACCCTTTGTGGTTAATTTTAACATAACCTTTTCAAACGACTAAATTGTTACTTATTATCAATCATTTAAAACAGCACATATTTTCCCGGCAATTCTATTTAACAAGGAGAAATTTACTTAAATGGCTATAAAAATAAGCCTCAATTCCGGCAAGATAAAATTCCTCATACACCTTTCGGTTTTTATCAGTGCGTTATGCTTTGTGATTAATACAGACGCCGGAGAAAAAAAGACAGGTGAGATACATGGCGCTGTGGTGGCAAAAAAGGCAAAATACAGAAAACATGCTATTGTTTATATAGAAAAGACATCTGAAACGTATGATCCTCCCGTTGAACACGCCGTTATGGATCAGAAAAATATCACATTTATCCCCCATGTCCTCCCTGTGTTAAAAGGCACAACGGTAGATTTCCTGAACAGCGACGATGTACGGCACAATATCTATTCTTCTGATGATGTTGCAGATAATATGAATCTTGGCTCATGGTTTAAGGGGGAAACACGATCTTTTACTTTTAACAAAACAGGGGTGGCAACAATGCGATGTAACGTGCATAGTGATATGCTGGCTTATATTGTAATATTGCAGAATCCGTATTTTTCCAGGGTAAACGATGAAGGCTTTTTTACAATAAACAATGTGCCGGAAGGTAAATATGCTTTAAAACTTTGGACGGCGCCAAAAAGAGTCTTGTGGGGAAAATATCCTGAAGCAAAAGATATATCAATTGAAGTAACTGCAGGAGAGATTACGAAGGTCACCTTTGAAATCGAATAACTGTACAATGGAATATACATCGATAATCTTCACCCATCCTACACAACTGGCAAGGCACGCCTTGCCACTACATAATCCTCTGATTTTGTAGCACCGTAGAGTACTGGCAATTCCACCCCGTATGGTTTTCCTTAAAAAACACCTTTTGCATTCAAATAGGGGCCGTACTTTCTGTCTTCGGTAAGGATATGGTCGATAATCCAATCCTTAAACAAATCCAGCGCCTCCATATTCATCTCCATGCCGTCATTACTGATTTGTTTTTTTATTTTCATTATATCTTCTATCAGCCTCTGATGTTTCATTCGATGGG
>MHYI01000284.1:1403-6491 GCA_001828295.1 Planctomycetes bacterium RBG_16_41_13
ATGATATAAAACGAAATCAATTAAAAAACTTATTGATGCGTCTAAAATGGGGGTTTCTTTTTTTGAATCGATTGCCTCGCAAAGTTTATTTGCCTTTGCCAGCATCTGTTTGTGGTGGTCGTCTATTTTTTGTATATTGATGCAATACTCATTTCTCCAGTAGAAAATAGGAAGGCTGTTGAGGGTTGGGTCTAACAGATGTTTTCTTCTTTTCTTAAATGTTTCGAAAAGTTTCCATCGTATTACCGGGATATCCCGGAGTTCATTGCCTGATATTTTACAAATCTCCACCGGTTCCGTTGCGCGAATCTTAAACAGGCTGGGCATACCGAAAAGCACGCCTTCTTCACCGAAGAAATCGCCTTCTTCCAGGGTTTCCAATACATCCTTTCCGATATATATTTGCAACTTTCCCATCTTAACAACATAAAGGTCGGAACAGTTTTTATCCAAAAAAATCTCTCCTTCGGGATAGTGGTGGAAACTCATTGCGCGTGTAAGCATAACCTGCCTTAGATATGATATGGAATAACCAAGAAGCCATGTCTTTTGCAGGAATTTTCTTTTTTCCTGTATTTTCTCAATTTTGCAATACAGTTCATTCTTCTTTACAAACCCGATATACAATGAGCGGGGCAATCTTAATGCCTGCACAAAACTTGCTGCACGATACGTGTCCGCCGAAGGGGCATTGTTCAGCGCTGACATTTCACCAATCAAAGCGCCTGCAGACAATATGCTCTGCCTTCCCGTGCAGGCTTGTATGTGTTCTACGTTTCCGGTTAAAATTAAAAAAATATCATCCGGGATGGTTCCGCCCTTTAGCATGATCGTTTCCGGATTAAACGAAATTACCGGGTTGTTCAACAGGATTCTTACCTGGTAAAGAGGCGCGGCGGGAAAGTACGATTTCAGATACTGAAAGGCATATTGGCGGGCATACTCCTGATGGGTGGGAATTAATACGTCAACCATTCCAAAAGGGGCGCCTGAGCCGATTTCTTTCTGCTGACTGGTCAATTCCGAAGAGGTATGCGATAATATGATCTTCCCCGATGTATCCTTCCGGAAATCTTCTGCTTTCCCGTGAATTAATCCGCCACCTATATCAATTTTTTTTAAGGTGACTTCTTGTAAATATTCTTTTTTTACCCGGTCATAAAACTTTTTGGAAATCCCGGAGCCTGCGTTGTCCTCTGAAATCATGCCGTTTAACGCATCAAGATCTACGGTATCAGCATAGTGTGCATAGGTTTTATAGCCGTCTTCACATAAAGCGCGAAAAATGAATATGTTGTTTTCCACCGGGTGGGGGGAAATCATAGGGTATACCTCTAAGCCGTCAATATTATTCCAGACGTTAAACTCAAGATCGTTTACTTCAAAGTAATCGGAAAAATTTTTCTCTTCAATAGAAGCCAAAGCGGAGAGTTTTTTAGCGACAGAGACACGCACCAAGGGTGTGGCAAAATATTTGACCCGGTGATCCGCCCGCATTAATGTAGTAAGTCCGGCAAAATGGTCATCGTGGGCGTGGGTATGGAAGATGCCTTCAATCTCGTTAATATTAATTCCTAAAGCTATAAGACTATTGGCGATATTCGGTTCTGCGTCGATCAGATATATTTTCCCCTGAAACATTATAATACTTGACATAGCAGGGCGTTTGATATCCCATCCATCGCCCTGCCCGGAATGAATTATCGCAAAATACTCCCTCTTTGTGTTGTGAAACCCAAGTGAATAGGGGGCGCTGTAGTTTTCGTGGCTGGCAAGATTCAGGTCCACCGTAACAAACTCGCCCTGATACTGAAATTCAAAGACATTTAGACGTAAATGTCTGATAAACACGCCATTTCGAATTTCCGTAGGCTCGTTTTTCACTATTACGGCGTCGAGAAGGTCTTTAGTTTTATGGATTTTTCCATAGGCAAATTTTAACTTTACGTTCATTAATTCCTTTGCCTCGTCAGGAGACATGCCGGCATTTATTAATTCTCCTTCAGATACCAAACCGTAATTGCCTCTGTATATATATTGCATTTGAGCCTCCACCTGATCCGCTGACCCAATAAGCATTGGTTTGGCATTTGTATTATTGGGGTGATTGGGCAACATCATTCCCTGGCGGTAGAGCATCTGCATAACGGGAAATTCTGCAAGATTTGCAAATCTTCCATTTTGTACTAACAAGTCTGACAATAAAATAGCATTAGGCCCCGATTCATACTTATCCTCTCCTACTATTCTGTTTTGGATAAACCCCTGTTTTTTTAAATGTTTTACGGCATCCGCCGGGCAACCACACAAGATATAAACACCGGCTTCGGGTATTTCTACCCAAAAGACTCCATTGGTAATCTTGCATTTTCTTAATTTGGACATTGATAAAAACCTTCCTGCAAATACTAAAAATAGAACGTAAACTATTATAGCCAAACAAATACGGTTCCCGAAAGATGAACAATAAAATTCACTGTAAGGGGTGGCACGGACAAACTTGTTTGTCCGTGCCACCCCTCTAACGAATAATAGAAGCACTGTTTTGCGTGATTTTTCATAATAACGCTAAAACTATACCATTGCACCTATGGCAAGTAAATTAATTTTAAATAATTCGTAACACTTTAGTACCTTATCAGTAATTTCTTTGCACACTTCCATTCGTCAGTGCATGCTTTTTGGCAAAATATTTAATTGTGAAATCCGAAATGCTCAATATACTAAAGAGGTTCACAATTTATGATGTATCAACTTGATACAAAGCAATTATTCCGTAAGGGGCGGCACGGGCAAGCCTTGCTTGTCAGTGGTATAGTTAACAATAAAACTCTCTTTCATCAGCGATGAGTATTGCCGATAAATCATCAAAATTTCAAGAGACGCCAACCGGTCAGACGGCACAGCAATTATTTGCGGAAGTGGTTTTTAATATTCCGTTAAACAAGCTGTTTCACTACAACGTGCCTCCGGATTTAAGGGAACTCCTCACGCCTGGTATGCGTGTAAAAGCGCCTTTTGGCAATAAGGTAATTACCGGTTTTTGCGTAGGCATTACCACCATACCTTCCGTATATAAGACCAAAGATCTCATGGGGATACTGGATGCGTTTCCTCTGGCGGACGAGACTATGCTCAGGATTACAAAATGGCTTTCTTCCTACTATTGCTGTGGATGGGGAGAGGCGATACATGCGGTGATACCCCCGGTCGTCAGGCGCGGCGCTAAGGAAAAGAAAGACATTTTTGTTAGCTGCGGCAAACCTCTTACCGCTTTTGAAAAAGAAACGGTTTTGCAATCAAAAAAACGCGCGATAAAACAGGCGAAGGTGCTGGAATTCCTTTTTAATCAGGCGCAAAATACAGAAATACGCGCAAAAGACCTGATGAAGGCTACCGGCGGCACTATGTCAATGCTCAGGCAGTTAGAACAGGAAAACCTCCTGCGCCTGGAAGAACGGCAGGCAGACGCCGTAAATGCCCTGAAGGGAGGTGCACCGGGACAACATTTAGCGCTTTCCGAAGAACAGCAGGCCGCCTTCACCTTAATCAAAGAGAAACTGGCAGAACCGTCTCAGGGAATCATCCTGCTTCATGGCATAACAGGCAGCGGGAAAACGGAACTGTATCTTCAGACAATAGCCAAACTATTGGAACAGGGAAGAAAAGCCCTGTTCCTTGTCCCTGAGATATCGCTTACCTCTCAAAGTATTCAGAGGATAAAGGAAAGATTCAATAACGTGGCGGTATTGCACAGCCATTTACAAGGCGCCTTTCACTATGCACAGTGGAAAGATATAAAGGAGGGCAGGGTGGACGTGGTTGTCGGCGCCAGGTCTTCTATTTTTGCTCCGTTGAAGGATGTGGGACTGATCATTCTTGATGAAGAACACGAGAATACGTATAAACAGGAAAACAGCCCCAGGTATAATGCGCGGGATATTGCCATTCTCAGGGCGACCTACGAAAATGCAATGGTTATATTGGGCACCGCTACCCCGTCGCTGGAAAGTTATTATGAGGCAGAAAAGGGGAATTATACAAAGATTGTCCTTTCCAAAAGGATCGGAACCCTTCAACTGCCGCATGTTGAAATTGTGGATATGCTTGAAGAAGTCCGCAAGAAAAGGGGATACCATGTTGTATCGCAACGGCTTGAATATTATATGAAACAGGCATTGTCCCGGAGGGAGCAGGTAATTTTATTTTTAAACCGCAGGGGTTTTACCCCTTACATTCATTGTAAGAGGTGCGGGTTTGTATTAAAATGCCACCGGTGTGATATCCCCCTTACCTTTCACAAAAAGTTAAATATTGTACTGTGCCATTACTGCCATGCGGAGGCAATCCCCCCGGAGTCGTGTCCGGATTGTATGGCAAATTATATTAATTACCGTGGTTTTGGCACTGAAAAAATAGAAGAGGTGATTGCTAAAAAATTTCCCGGATATAACATTCTCCGGATGGATAGCGATTCCATGAGATCCCACGGCTCCCATGAAAAGGCATTGAAGGCATTCGAAGAGGGAGAATTCCAGATATTACTCGGCACACAAATGATCGCAAAGGGCCTCGACTTCCCCAATGTCACCCTGGTAGGCGTAATTTCTGCGGATACCATGCTGAATCTTCCGGATTTTCGTGCAGGCGAAAGGACCTTTCAGTTAATATCTCAGGTTGCGGGACGTACGGGAAGAGGGCAAAAGGGGGGGCGCGTGATAGTGCAGTCCTTTAATCCAAGACATTACAGCATTACCTATGCTGCAGCCCATGACTATGAAGGTTTTGCAAAAAAGGAATTGGAATATAGAAAACCATTGAACTATCCCCCGTTTGGCAGGATGGCAAGGATTATCTTTCGTGGCGCATCGGAAAAAAATACAGAGGAGAAGGCATTGGTGATTGCCGGTAAACTGAAAGAAATCGCAAAAGAAAGCAATAATCAACTGCAAATACTGGGGCCGTCACCCGCCCCGGTAATGAAAATTAATAATCTGTTCCGATGGCATCTTCTGATGAAAGCAAAAGACCACCAGCGCATCCACGATGCATTGCTATGCGTTGCCGATATGCTGAAACCAACAAAAG
>MHYI01000285.1:0-71 GCA_001828295.1 Planctomycetes bacterium RBG_16_41_13
ATCCACAATACGGCTGAGTTCCCTGCGTGCGTCAGGGTTCACCTCACCCTCACCGGCGAGATTATGGTAAA
>MHYI01000285.1:291-15175 GCA_001828295.1 Planctomycetes bacterium RBG_16_41_13
TGGCAGATGCTGGTCTGATTTTAATTGTCCAAGGTCACGCAACACACCGGGATTTGCCTTATAAACATCGGCTACTGCCGTTTTCCCCGTTAGTTTTTTTCTGAATATACGGTCTTCAAGCACTAATTCAATATTTTCAGTGGTAAGATTCCACTTGAAACGGAATCTTCCTTCTGCTCTTTTACTATCAGCTTTTAGAGCACGGGCATTTTGAAACACAGATCCCATATCCTCATGGGTAGTAACAATTAGCCATATCTTCCCTTGCCCTTTAATAGCAACTTCTTCCGCTAATGCAATAATCTGATCTAAACGACTCCTCTCATCTTCAACCCACTGCCCTGATTCATCCATAACCAGGATGAGACGGCACGGTTTGCCGAGTTTTTTCTTTTTTGCCTCAAGATCATCAAGTACCGTTTGAACAAAAAACTGGACATTGTAGAATTCTCCGCTTTCGGCGTTTTTCAGGGCTTGTGCTACATCTTCCGGCTTTGCAAACATCTCCGGGGCAACTTCACAGGCTGCCTGGTAGAGGTGTCTGGCATAAAAATTAAGATTCTTTTGTATTTCAGGCCAACCCTTTTTTGCCAATCGTTCGGATGCCGTGTGAAGATCATTCAATTTTCCCCGTTTATCCAGCTCTGCTTCTATGACGCGGGCATATATAAAATTCGCCCCGTATCCTTTTGACTGATAGAATTGTGACAGGAGCATTTTGGGAAGCGGGGTTGATTTACTATCTGCTAATGAATTGAGATTAAATGCGATTACCTGAGAATCGCACTGATTGAAACGTCCCATGCTTCGCACGATTGCATTACGATGAGGGGCATCCGCAGGGATTCGGCTCTCGATACGTTTGCCTGCAGGTACTCCGTCCAATATACGATTCTCAACTAAAAGGGCGGCTATCTTTGCAAGGTGAGATTTTCCTGAGCCAAAATATCCTGAAATCCAGACGCCAATCTCGGTTGTCTGATTATTAAACGTATCGGAGTAGTGTTCAAGGAAATCGTCCAGATAACGCTCGATAGTGGGCGTGACAACATAGTTTCCAATTTCAGATGCAAGTTTCTTTTCGTCCTGCCGTTCGCCAACCTTTATGACAGGTTCTATTTTTTCTTCGATGCGTGTTTCAAAAATATCCTTTATCTGCATATGATTCCTTTGGTCTCCTTTTTAAAGAATATCACCCCGATACATAAATTCCTTACGCTGATTAAGAAATGAGTATACACGAGGCTCGTGCAGAGCGCCTGGTATAAGAACAACCACTGGCCCATCAATGGATGATTGCTCACAATCCCATAATGCCTGCATTACAGCCCTGGGACCCGAAACCGGATAAAGTGCTGCAAGATATTCAAGAACAACAACTATCTTTTCTGTGTCTTTCTTTTTTGCACATGCTTTTATAGCAGAGACTACCTTGCTTACCCACATACTACCCAATTCCGATTCGGGATTGGAGCCTGGCATTGGACTGGCCATGGCATCAACAATATTTTCAGACCCCAGTTCTTCAACCACCGACATGGTAATTTCCAGAACGTTAACAGACTTAATGACAAACTCATTGCCAATGGTACCAAGCTGGATATGAAATTCTTTGAGGAATGCTCTCTCAATCTCTGGTGGATAAACCAATGCAAGAAATGGCGCCCCCGTTTTACTTCCGATATGATCGTACCGCGTCTTGACTCGCTCGACGGCCTCTCTGATCTTCCACTCCCAGTCAAATCTGCTCATGATATGTCTCCAGTGGTCTTATCAATTGCAGGATAACCGTATGCCCGCCTTTTTCAAACCTGATCCACTTTTTTTGGGCAAGGTGTACGAGTGCATTTGAAATATCTGATTCTTTCCATAGAAATAAGCGCCAATCCAGGGATTCAAGAATAGTCCGACCCTCTTTCCCTTCGGCAAAGAGGATACATAAAAGACAGTAAACTGTTTCCGGAGATACCGCAGGGCGTTGAATATGTTTTATTCGTGTACCCTTTAATAAACCAAAATCCCTCATTGCTGAGAGTGTATTGCCGGCAAGCTTTTTCCGTGTACTTTCACGCCATTCTTTTATGTGTGGTTGTTCCACTGAAATCTGGTTAAGAAACAATAAGAAATCGTTCCGGTCGATAGACGTCACGCCTGCTTGCCACTTTTCCCAAACGGTACCGGCAATGAAATCATAGGTCAAGCGGTCACGCAAGGCATAATAAAGATAAACACGTGACAAAAAATCTTCAGATTGAATTCCATTTTCAATTGCAGAAACCAGGGAAGACGATATCCACTCAGGGCATACTGAAAGGTAGCGATAACGAATTAGTCTCCATATACTTTTCCTGGTCTCGCAGGAAGTCTTCTGGAAAATCCTACCGTGTAAAACGGATTGCCGGAGTGAATTCAATGGAAACCCTTTTTTAACGGCTTTCAGTACCGCAAGAGTTTCCTTAACAAGAGATCCTTTTGATGAATTACGTGAAGAGTAAGGTGAAGAGTCTCTAATCAACGAAAGCTGTTCCAAAGCCTGGGAATTGTGCTCAATGGTTGGATTTATTTGAAGTACGTCTCTCATAAATGGGTACATTATAACTATAGCCCTATTCATAAAAATTGCAATATACTATGGAATATTACTGATAAATGTGTATACCGGACATTGTGGATCCAGTAAAATATTCAACTTTATTACAAGGTACATTCTTTCGTTGCTATATTGCAAATTTTTTGAATTGAGCTATAATAAAGAACTAGGGAAAACCTTGAGGGAAAAGCCATCCTAAGTGCCCGTGAAGAAACAATCTCATAATTCAAGCCGATTTTCCTTATGTTGCTTGTGCAAGCATCGTAACAACTTCATTTATCTACGTCAATAGTTTCATCTCTCTTTCGTATCATAATTTCTGCTCACTGCCCAAAAAGTATTGAAAAGCACGCGTTCTTTTTTCTATTGACATGTCCCTTTAATGCGATATTAATATGTGCAGGGTATTTCTTGCCTATTTACCAATAACAAATATGTTTAAACAAGAAACCGGCATCTCCGGGAGAATGTACGTATTCTTAAATTAGGTTGGGTTTTTAAAAGACAAAAACCCAACGGCATTAATTTTTACCCACCCAACCCCTCCCAGGAGGGGAATTTGATAAGTCCCCTCTTGGGAGGGGTTGGGTGGGTTTGTTCATTGCTTAACTGGAAATATTGAAATTTCTAAACGTTAAACATAGAGCAGCGTCACCACCACCAGGAAAATTAAACCACAAAGCACGAAGAAAGATTTGCAAAAAGAAGTTTTTACAGGGCAATACGTATAACATGCACAATCCGTAGCCGCCCTTTTTTACAGAATTATACCTTTTTTGTCACACTTTTATAGGAATAAAATCTCCAAACACACCTATGCCTCTTTATGAAATTATTTCCGTTATCGGTTTCATCGTGGGAACGATTCTTCACATCGTTTTATCCGTCCTCATCGGGCAGCGTAAACACAAGAAGAGAAGTGAATTTATTTTTCAGTTTCTTGTTATTAGTGTCGCAATGTGGCATTTAGGCAATACCGTCTATCTCTTTAGTTCTATTTTGTTCGGCAAAAATCTCTTTCCGGTAAATTTTATTGCTGACGCAATTTCGTATGCCGGCATTGGGTTTATGCCCAGCTTATTGCTTCATACCGCCATTTCATTTTTATATGAAAACAGTCTTACGATAAGAAAGCCCTTGCAGAAGCTCATTTTAATTGCAATATATTCTCCCGTTCTCCCCTTTTCATTCGTTATTAAAAAATTCATCCACCTGGAAGAATCCTATTTGGTCGCCCACAGCCAGCTTGTAAAGCCGTTTATCGTCTGGCTAATAATAGCATTGCTTATTTCTGCGTACATCTCCAAATGGCTGGCAAAAAATGCAGAAGAAAGAGAGGAACAGAAATTCCTTATGGCTATTTTCTGGGTATTGATAACCATAGCGGTTTTCATTGGATTTACCGTAATCCTCGAAGGCAGGAAAATGGCTTATATCGGCGACTATCTGGTGCTTGTCTCCATGTTATCTTCCATTTTTCCCAGCATCGTCTTTTCCTATTACGTTTATCGCTATAATTATATGGAATTTGTTTTCAGGAGGAGTATTTTTTACTCTTTCCTCACCCTTGTCATCATCTGTCTCTATTATTTCGGAATAAAGCAATTTAGCAAGTTTATGGAAATAAAGTATGCAATACATTCCAAAACAATGGAGGCGGTCTTTGTAATAAACCTTGTTTTCTGGTTTCCAACGATTAAAGAAAAGTCTCAAAGACTTTTCAGGAAGGTAATCTTTTTTCGAAGCTCGGATACGGAGTATCTTTTAAACGAATTAAATCATGTCATAAGCACAGACCCTCTTGTTAACATCACTGCACTTCTTGAAAATGTTATCTTTTCTATTAAAAAAGCAACCTCGGTTAAAACAATAAACCTCGTTCTCATTAAAAAGGACAGGATTCAAATCATAGGAGATAAAAAAAATGATGTTATTGCACTTGCAAATTTGCACAATATTATACAATTTTATTCATCGGGAGAGCTTGTAGAATTAAACCGGTATGAAGTAAAGGACGCCGCAGTCATTGGTGAAATGCGGTTGTTGGAAGCAATTTTTATATTTCCCGTCTTTGTAAACAGAAGGCTGAAAGGGATATTATGCATGGGCAGGGCAAAACGCGGCATGCCGATCGCCTCTGACAATTTAGATCAATTAATGATTATTGCAAACGAGATTGGTTCCGCGCTTGAAAAATCAAAGATTATCGAAGAAAAACTTCTTCTTGAGAGAAAAATGCTCGAAAACGAAAAATTATCCAGTCTCGGACGCCTCTCCACAAGCGTTGCCCATGAGGTAAAAAATCCCCTTAGTTCCATAAAGGCTATCGTCCAGGCAATGTGCGAAGATTTAGAAAAAGGGCATCCCTTACAAAAAGATCTTGATATCATTGTTGGTGAAATCGACCGGCTGAACAAAGTAGTAAACCAATTGCTTCTGTATGCAAAACCCGGCGGGAACATGCAGGAACAGATAAAAATAAAGGAGGTTATTGATTCAACACTGGTAGTGCTGAACCATGAGGCGAGGCAAAACAATATTGCGATATTTTGTAATATTTCAGAAGCGCTTCCCCTTATATATGCTGATAAAGCCGCATTAAAGGAGGTATTTTTTAATCTTATCCACAATGCCATTCAGGCGACCCCCCCCAACGGAAAAATCTCCATCGATGCAGACCTCATTCCAACAAAGCATTTTATTCAGATAAAAGTCATGGATACCGGACACGGCATACCGCAGGATTCTCTGCAAAAGATATTTGATCCATTTTTTACTACGAAACAGACGGGAACCGGCTTAGGGCTTTCCGTTGTTAAAAAGAAATTAGAGGACATGCACGCCACCATTCATGTTGAAAGCAATGGGGATGGAACAACCTTTGTTATAGACGTTCCCTTCGAACAAATGCAACCCTAAGCCGGCATAGCCGAAGACAAATAAGCACGAAACGTGAAATACGGAAGGGAAACCACAGACTTCGTCGTGAGAGCTTTGTCGAACGATCACACAGATTGCACAGATTAAAAAAATCGTAACATTTTAGCTTTTTGAAAAATAAGGATGGGTGAAGCGTCAGCGCACCCATCTGCCTGTGCGTGACCGCACGCAGACAGGTCGGATAAATAGAAATAGTATTGATGGGTTCACTATAGAAATGTTGAATTTTAAATTTTGAATTACAGGTAATTTAAAATTCATAATTTAAAATATAAAATTTCTATTATCTAAGCCCACTAAATTCATGTAGTGCGACGAACCTCGTCGCACTACAAATGACAATTTCCCGTTTCAAAAGACTAACGTGTTACAAAAAATCGTCACAATCCTGCAATTAACCGATTTCACAATTAAATATTTTGACAAAAAGCACGCGCTGACGAATGGAAGTGTGCAAAGAAATTACTGATAAGGTACTATTATTATGACAACAAAAGAAATCCTGCGCACAAATTCTATTTTAATCGTCGATGATGAAAAAGCCGCACGCTATGGCATGAAAAAGATTTTACAAAGGGACCACGGCTCCATCTTTGAAGCAACAAACGGCATAGATGCTTTACAAAAAATACAAACGCTGCATCCAGCCCTCATATTTTTAGATATAAATATGCCTCAACTCGACGGACTAAAAACGCTTGAAAAGATACGTGAAATGAACTATCCCCCGCTTGTGGTTATCGTTACGGCACACGGTTCAGAAAAGATTGCCGTGGAGGCCATGAAAAAGGGCGCGTACGATTACATAGCAAAGCCTTACGAAATGGAAGAACTGCGCATTATCACCAGGAATGCGCTAGAGAAAATAGCGCTTCAGGAAGAAAATACCCGATTGCGCCTGGAGATTGGAATGCTTGAGGGCTATGGAGAGCTTCTCGGCCAAAGCAAGATTATGCAGGAGGTTTTTGACCGGATAGAAAAAGTAGTTACCGCTGATGTTACGGTACTGCTTCAGGGGGAGAGCGGCAGTGGCAAAGAACTCGCGGCGCATGAGATTCACCGGAGGAGCAAAAGAAAAAACGGTCCGTTTATTGTTATGAATTGCGCTGCCGTGCCGGAAACTCTTATTGAAAGCGAGCTTTTCGGGCATGAAAGGGGATCCTTTACCGGCGCAACAGAACGGCGCATGGGTAAATTTGAGCTGGCAAATAATGGCACAATTCTGCTGGATGAAATCGGGGATATGAGCCTCAGCACACAATCAAAACTCCTGAGGGTACTGCAGGAACAAAAATTTGAACGTCTGGGCGGCGCCGAAACACTGGCGGTTGATGTAAGGATCATCAGCGCCACCCATCGTGACCTGGAAGAGGAAATAGAAGAAGGCCGGTTCAGAGAAGATTTATACTATAGAATAAATGTCGTAAATATAAAAATTCCGCCGTTAAGAAAGAGAAAAGAAGACATACCATTGTTAGTAAACCGGTTTATACAACATTTCAGTAAAAAACATTATAAAAATGTTGTTTCTATTTCAAATGACGCCATGAAACAACTTATTGCATACAGTTGGCCGGGAAACATTCGTCAGTTAAAGAACACCATAGAAAGCGCCATAGTTCTTACAAACAACGATGTGCTTGATATTTCAGACCTCTCGGAAGACATAATCCGAGAGGAAAAAAACCCGGATTCAACAAAAAATGTACATTACCATCTCTCGTTTCGTGAAGCGAAAAAGATCCTTATTGAAAATTTCGAGAGGGATTTTATCAGGAAGAAACTGGAGGAATGCGGCGGCAATATCAGCCATACGGCAGAGGCATTAGACATGCACCGGCAGAATCTGCAGCAAAAAATAAAAGATTTACAGCTAAATAAAGATATCAAAGAATAAAATGAATGTAGAGGCGAAGCATTTGCTGTAAATTGTCATAAATAAGTGCGTACCCAAACTGGCAAAATGCTTCGCCCCTACGATCTTTGTTTTCCAAAATAAAGGAAACGTGTGGCGAAAGACAAACAGTAAATATCAACATTATGAATCGGCCGGACAAAATTATTCCCGGTTTGTGTCAAAGTAGGGAAATGCCGTTAAAAGCAACGATTCTATTTCCTCGGCCATTGTATTAAACTCATACAAATTTGGTTCTTTGGCGCCGGCGCCAAGGAATCCGGCGCTGCCAATAGTGTCTCGTAAACCTGAAAATCTTTCCATAATCTCCTTGTGCAGTGAAGTAGCATGCCTTTCGTCGTAAGCCAGCACATTTCCTGCCAGCAAGGCAGTATAATACTCTTCTGCTAATCGAAGCCGTACTTTTGCACGAACAAAGATTTTCAGTTGTTCTTTTTTGTTGTAATAAAACTTTTCCTTTATTGCAAAAAAAACGAGAGTTGCCATTTGATTGCACAAATTGCGGAAATCCTGCTCTCGCACGGTAACGGTAAACAGGGGTTTAAAGTCTATATTAAACAGAGTATTAATGTCATTTATACGATCAGTAATATTTTCAATTTCGTTTTGAACCATTAGCCAATTATCTTGTTTTCCGTGAAAAATAATCGCCTTAAAAGTCGTAATCAAAGGGTCTTCTTCCCTTTTGTAACCATAACTATAAACTGTTTTTCCGGTTGATAAAACAATACCGGCAAAAAAACACAGAGAAATAATAACTATTTTTATCATACACGCCCCTATCTTCATAAAGCTGCAAAAGTATCCTGCATGGTAATTGTGGATGCTTATTCACCCACTACATCGACATTTTATCCTTGCCCCACCTGTTAACCCTGACAGGGTTTGGAACCCTGTCAGGGTTGTTTCATTCATATTCAGGAAAAAACTATTAGTATGAATATAACATGATTACACGACAATAATAAAACAAGAACTGTTTGCATTCTGCAACAAACGTATGGTATATTCCGTGAACTAACAGGAAAAATATGACCGTACCGCATCAGTAATTTTTTTGCATTTTTTGGCAAAATATCTAATGGTGAAATCTGAAATGCTAAATACGAAATACGAAACAAATTCCAAAATACAAAATCCCAATGAAAAAAACCGGGGTTTGAACATTTGAAAATTAAAATTTAGCATTTGTTTCGTATTTCGTGCTTCGTATTTTTTATCTCGTGCTTGTTTGGTACTGGCTATGCCAGCTTAGGGGGGAGAAATAACGGTGGATATTTTAAAACAAGTCGCTGAATTAAAAGAATTTTTAGGAAAGGTCTATTGCTTTATCGAAGAAAATGAAGATTCATTCAAAGATGGCGTAGAGGCGGAAGAAATGAAAAATGGACTTTGGAACTGGATGCAGGCATTGGCACAATTCTTACCCGAACCTTAATTTTAACCGGTACCGCATTTTAAAACTACCCTGTCCATGGTTTTTAAATACTTGACAAAACATATTTGCCTGCTTAGAATACCGTGTCTTTTCCCTGGGGGGAAAAGCGCCCCCTTTTTATAAAATGTAAATGGTAAGTGATATACGTATTTTTAATATTTTAGGACAAAAAACAAGGACAATACATGTCAGTTAGAATAGGAATAAATGGTTTTGGAAGGATAGGAAGGAATGTATTTCGTGTAATATCCAAACGGAATAATATCGATGTAGTTGCCATAAATGATCTTGCCGATTCAAAATCGCTGGCAATGTTGCTGAAATATGATTCTATACACGGCAGATTTGACGGGAGCATACAAATAAAAGAAAATGCCCTCCTGGTAAATGGCAAAGAAGTCAGATTGCTTATGGAGAAAGACCCTGCCAGGCTGCCCTGGAAATCGCTTGACGTAGACATTGTCATTGAATCTACTGGCATATTTACCTCAAGGTCGGACTGCTCAAAACACCTGGATGCGGGTGCAAAAAAGGTGATTCTTTCAGCCCCGGCAAAGGATAAGACCGACGCAACAATCGTTGTCGGGGTAAACAATAAAGATCTCCGGCCGGAACATAAAATAGTGTCCAATGCTTCATGCACAACGAATTGTTTAGCTCCGCTCGCAAAAGTATTGCATGACAACTTTGTGATAGAAAAAGGGCTTATGACGACAATACATGCATATACAAATGATCAGCGGATAATAGATTTCATGCATAAGGATATCAGAAGGGCAAGGGCTGCGGCAATAAATATTATTCCGACAACAACCGGAGCGGCAAAGGCAATCGGCGAGGTGATTCCATCACTGAAAGGGAAGCTGGATGGCCTGGCCATGCGGGTTCCCGTGCCCAATGGTTCTGTCACCGATTTAGTTGTTATGCTTGCAAAAGAGGTTGATAAGGATGCAATCAATGCTGCGATGAAAGCAGCCGCGGAAGGCGAATTAAAAGGTATCCTTGAATATTGCGAAGACCCCATTGTATCTTCAGATATCATCGGCAATAC
Source organism: Planctomycetes bacterium RBG_16_41_13 (assembly GCA_001828295.1). The sequence continues at coordinate 10,226 of MHYI01000285.1, forward strand.
ACATTCCAGCATATTCGATTCCGGTTTAACGTATGTAATTGATAAACGCATGGCAAAAGTGGTCTCCTGGTACGATAATGAATGGGGATTTTCAAACCGCATGGTTGACCTGATCGAATTAATGAGTCGTCTTTAAAAAAACATCCGTTTTCTTGTGTAATGAAAAATGCACATTCCCTGCAAAGTAACGAATATTTATTTAAACGGGTAATATTTAGCGCTTTTTCCAATAAATTTCCTGCAAGACAAAAACGGTTTTTCTCCTGCGTTATTTCTAATAAACCTCATTTTAAAACATAATAACATTTAAATGGAAAAACTATTTATAAAAGACCTGGCGGTTAGAAAAAAGAAGGTTATGGTGCGGACGGATTACAATGTACCATTAGACGAAGATGGGAATATAACCGATGATACCAGGATTCGCGCAACATTGCCAACCATCAACTATTTGCTGGATGAGGAAGCAAAGGTAATTATTGCGTCTCATTTGGGAAGACCCGGCGGCAGCGCAAATCCGAAATACAGTTTAAAACCTGTAGCAAGGCGTCTGCAACGTTTTCTGACGGAAAAAGTCAAGGTCACGCTTGCGGAGAATTGTATTGGCGAAGATGTAAAAAAACAGGTCGAGGCAATGAATTACGGAGACGTGCTCCTGTTGGAAAACTTAAGGTTTCATCCAGGCGAGCAAAAAAACGATGCCGGGTTTGCGAAAGAGCTTGCGGGTTTGTGTGATTTGTTCGTACAGGATGCATTCGGAAACTGCCACAGAAATCATGCCTCGATGGTCGGGATAGTCCAGTATGTGCCCGCGGCAGCCGGGTTTTTGATTAAGAAAGAGTTGGACTATTTTGAAAAATCCGTCAACGATCCTATGCGCCCTGTTATTGCCATTTTGGGAGGCTCTAAGGTTTCTGACAAAATAAAGATCATTGAAAATCTTGCCAAAAAGATGGATAAAATCATCATCGGCGGGGCAATGGCATTTACCTTTCTTAAAGCACAGGGAATACCTGTTGGAAAATCGCTGGTTGAAGACAGTATGATTGAAACGGTAAATAATCTAATGGCTTATACAAAGAAAAATGGCACAAAATTATATTTACCGGTAGATTTCGTTGTGGCGGAAAAATTTGACAAAACGGCGGAAACAAAGGTAGTGCCATTCCAGGAAATACCAGAAAGATGGATAGCCCTTGATATAGGCCCGGCAACGACAAAGCTTTTTTCCGAGGTATTGCAGGACGCAAAAACAATTTTATGGAACGGCCCTATGGGGGTGTTTGAAATTGATGCATTCAGCAGAGGAACATACGCCATGGTAGAGATCGTAACAAGCTCTCACGCATCCACCATAGTGGGCGGTGGTGATACCGACATGGCGTTTCACAAAGCAGGGAAAACGCACGAGGTATCATTTATTTCAACCGGCGGCGGGGCTTTTTTGAAATTATTGGAAGGCGGAGATCTCCCCGGGATAGCATCGCTTACGGACAAAAAAACGTAATATACGGACATCTTCCGTAACTTCTCTATTGATAAATTCTAAACAAAGGAAATACAAAGAATGAGAAACAAGATTAAAATCTCCGCTTCAATATTGGCGGCGAATCCCATGCGCTTTGAAGAAGAAATCAAACGCATTGAAGCGGCGGGAATCGATCTCATTCATATTGATGTTATGGACGGCCATTTTGTCCCCAATATTACCATAGGGCCTTTTATTGTTGCGGGGATAAAGCAGATAACAGATGTACCATTAGATATACATTTAATGATCGAACATCCGGAACGTTATGTGGAAGCGTTTGCCGGGGCGGCGGAAGGCAATGGAATAATTACATTTCATATTGAGACGGTAGAAAACCCCAAAGAGATTATTTCTCTGATCCAAAGCACGGGGATGAAAGTTGGTATATCGTTAAATCCGGATACGCCTGTAGAAATGGTAGAAAATTTTCTCAATCAGGTAGATATGGTGCTCGTCATGTCGGTAAATCCAGGTTTTGCGGGCCAGAAATTTATTCCAAATGCGTTGCCTAAGATCGCAAGGCTCCGTGATAAAGCGCCGGATAAAATGGATATTCAGGTAGATGGGGGAATTACACCTGATAATATTTCCCAGGTAGTAAAACAAGGGGCAAATGTAATCGTAGCCGCTTCTGCTATTTTTAAAACGAGTGACCCTGGCAGTGCGATCAAATCCCTGAAACAAATTGCCATGCAAACCATAGAAAAAGAGGCTGTTAATCTTGTTAACAGATAAATTCCTTTTTATTGTCCGAAGAAGTTGTTTCCTGAAAATATATAAAAATAGCTTGTTTTTTGGTCAAAAGGTTTTAAACTATCTCATGTTTTGTTGATAGTTTTTCTGTATTTCACCATATTATATGTGGGATATTTTGCACGGGAAACGTTGTGTAAGTGGTCAAAAACGATGTTTGCTAATGATGGAGCGAATATCCCTTTTGTTAATTTAATGGGGGCATGGCAATTCAATGGTGTTCTTTAGAAAAAAGAAAGATATGCCAAATGGCTTGTGGATAAGCTGCGATTGGTGCAAAAATTTGGTATATAGAAAAACCGTTGAAGAAAGTCTTCTGGTTTGTCCCGAGTGTGATTACCATTTTCGCATTTTCAGCAGGGACAGATTAAAATTGCTGCTTGATGAAGACAGTTTCGAAGAATATTGGCCAGATATGAAGCCCACCAATCCTCTGAATTTTTTTGACCGCATGTCATACCCGGAAAGGGTTGCTGCTGACCAGCAGAAATCCGGACTGAAAGAAGCCGCCATAGTTGGAAAAGGGAAGATGAATGGCGCTGACATTATGATAGGGATTACCGATCCTGGCTTCATTATGGGAAGCATGGGTTCCGTGGTGGGGGAGAAGATTACCCGCATAACAGAAAAGGCCATGGAGCAAAAACTCCCTTTGGTGATTATTTCTGGTTCAGGCGGAGGGGCTCGCATGCAGGAGGGTATTTTTTCTCTTATGCAAATGGCAAAAACCAGCGCTGCTATAGCAAGATTTCAAAAGGCAGGAGGGTTATACATATCGGTATTAACGGATCCTTCATTGGGTGGCGTAATGGCAAGTTTTGCTTCATTGGCAGATATTACGATTGCCGAGCCAAAGGCGCTGATTGGTTTTGCCGGTCCCAGAGTTATTCAGGAAACAATAAAACGAACACTCCCGGGCAATTTTCAACGTGCGGAGTTTTTGCTTGAGCATGGTTTTCTTGATATGATTGTACATCGCAAAAACATGAAGCATGAAATTTCCAGATTGCTTGAATATTTGCATGTAAACTAATAAAATTTTTCCCCGGTGGCTCAATGGTAGAGTGGGTGACTGTTAATCACTAGGTTGTAGGTTCGAATCCTACCCGGGGAGCCAATCTTAATTATAGGCAGAACTTCAATTCATGAGGTTCTGCCTTTTTTATTAGATGTGTTGCAAAGCTATGGCAAAACGTATGAGTGGCAACACGTTTCAGATTTTTGCATCCTGTACAGCCCTTTTTGTCGCAACCTGCACATGCGTTTCGTGAAAATGATACCGCCTTATCTCCTTTCTCCTTTGTATCCGGAACGGTGGTGAGTTTTTTCGCCGGGAAAAACCACTGCCAGACCAATTCTTTCGCGCAGTTTTTATATTTTTTTTTCAATTGATTAATAAAGTGACACTTCCCCTATTAATGCAGCCGAGGCATAATCTAAAACTCTGGAGATGTCCCTCATTTCATAAGAAAATAGCATGTTGCCTTCAGTTTCTCAACTTAATTTTTTGTTACTTTTATTAAAATTAGGAATTCTTTTTCTATACTTTTACCATGAAATTTTGAGAGGATAATGATTATTTCAAGACATGATAACAATAGTGATGAGAAAAATCACATTTCTCCCAGTCACTTTTTTTTAAACGACAAGGAGAAAACAAAAATTAACTGGTTTCTGTTCGAGTTCGCGCTGGGATTTGATCACTTCCTTGCGAAAGAGAAACGATTAACGGAGAAGTTATATCAAAAGGGAATAGATGATCTCCGGTTAAAAAATTTCTGCATTTATTACGCAAAATACCTTAAGAAGGTTATTCTTGACAAACTGGAAGGGCGGATCGCCAATGTCAGATTGGGACACGAGGCAATTGAGGAATTTTTTCCTGATATCGGAGATAGACTTGTAGATAAGTTATTGACGATTGCTGCCAAAGCATAGGATTCGCAAACAGAAGCATGTGTGGTATGTCCGATGCGGTACATATCAGAAAGGAATGAACGGGCATCAATGTTTGATGATCCGTATTATTACAGAGAATAGCATTGGCTAGAACGGCAAAAAGCGCCGCCGTTGATTTTGGTAGTTAGGCTTAGAAATAGTCGTATTCATTTATAATTTATAATTTGTAATCACAACCAAGGAGGTTCAATGTTTAACAAGAAAATGTTCGGCGAAATGAGAAGAGCAGGTATGGGTACTGGACTATCTAAAGCCAAACTGTCCGAAGCTATGTTGAAAATTCTCTTACAACTTCCTGCGGGAACTACGAACCTCAAAGAGACCATAGTCTACAATATGGGCTTGTTGGGCCAAATGTCTGCTACACGTGATATCAATGAAGCATGGAATCAAGTGAAAAAGAGGGCGGCAAAACTCTACCCGGAAAAATTCATTCTAGCTGACCGAAATAAACTTCACTGGAATGATGGTTCTGTAAAGGTATTGGACAAAGAAATCTCTACAGCAAATTTCAAAAAACTTAACGAATTGGCTGACATCGAGAATTGCAGCGTCGATAAACTTATATCTAAACTTATCAAATACTATGAAAAAGGAAATCTAAAATAATCTTTAATGCCTGACTATTCATTGGAATAATAAAGTGATACTTCCCCTATTAATGCGACCGAGGCATCATCTAAAATTCGGGAAGTGTCCCTTAATTT
>MHYI01000286.1 GCA_001828295.1 Planctomycetes bacterium RBG_16_41_13
GGCTGAACTTCTTTGGGCGAGATTCCTTACCTCTTCTGCAACAACGGCAAATCCGCGACCATGTTCCCCTGCGCGCGCCGCCTCAACTGCGGCATTCAAAGCCAGTAAATTTGTCTGGAAGGCGATTCCTTCTATAAGTTTAATGATGTCAGCAATCTTTCCGCTGCTTTCTGAGATATCCTTCATTGCTTCTGCCATTTCCCTTACCGAGCGGTTTCCGTGTGCAACCGTTTCTGCGACAGATATATTGCCGTTTTCTACAGTAATATTGCATGCCAATGCGAGTTTTGATGCCTCAGCCGCATTATCCGCGTTTTGTTTTGTCATAGAGGATATCTCCTCCATGGTCGATGAGGTTTCTTCTATTGACGCCGCCTGTTCCGACGTCGATTCCGAAAGGCTTTGACTTGATGCAGATATTTGTTCTGACGCTGACACAACATGAATGGCATTGTTTGAAAGGTTATTAATGATGTCTTTAAGTATTTTTATAAGGGGTTGCACTATGTTACGCCAGCTAAGAATGATGATCAGGCAGACAATGCCGGTTGCCACTCCCTGAATCCATAATAAGCGCATAGCCCGTTTATCTGAATTTGCCTGGTATAAGCCAACCGCATCATTCATGGTTTTTACAAGGACATTAACGGTATCAAAAACGTTTCTGTACGACGCGATATATTCAGCGGAATTTACTTCTGCTTCAAAAAGTTTTTTACCGCTGTTTCTGATAGTTTCCCATAATTGTTTTATTTCGTTTAATTTGTTCAGTATCGCATGGTCCGTTGTCGGTGAAACAGAGGTAAATTTTGTCATTTCCATGTCCAAAGGAGCCTTTCCTCCTTTGACAAGAGAATCCAGGGTTGCCTCAAATACTGCGCCTGTTTTAAGAAATGAATGCGTGCCTGATTTTGTATCATCTGATTGGTTTAAAAAAGCCTCTATTTCCTTGTTTGCCTGACCAATGGGAATGTTCACGACAAGGATGCCCATAGTATCTTGCAGTTTAAAGTCGTTCTTTGGGCTTTCTGAATGATTATTGTGGCAGTTAACGCATACCTGTGCGGTTGCAACATCGGGGGTAGCATATCTCAGGGTATAATACCCTTTATGCTCTAAAAAACGATACAATACCTGCCCTTTGTTGTTATAAAAATAGTCAAAAGCCTCCTTTTCAAAATCCGTTTTGAGACCCTTTTCTTTGTTTATATTCCATTTGCTTAAAAGATCATAGCTGTATATGCCTTTTTGATTAATGACGTCTGACACTTCTTTAACAAAGGTTGCGGGAAGGGGAATACCGCCAACGATATTAGCATAATGTTGATTGGGGTGAACCTCTGGCGCCTCTTTAATAAGCTTGCCAACAACATTTTTTGTGTAATGGGTCCGGTCTGCCACAATCTGAAGTGTGGTAATTTCCGCAGCTTTTATTGTGCTGTAACGAAGTTGTAAAGGGATTAGTTCGGAATTAATTTCGCTGGAATATTTCTGAAGCAGCATACGCTGCCGTCCGGCAAGGTTTACAACATTTACACTATCGCGTTGGCTTTTTATCGTCCAGAATACAAAAAAAGTACCGGTCAATATGGTTACGAGAAGTGTTATAAAAATAAATGAAAATTTCTTTCCGATAGACAATTTGTCCATTTATTACGGCGCTCCTTTAAGTATAAAATGAAACATCCATGAGCCGTTGCTCACAAAGGGGAATGAATTGTTAAATCGTTTCAACCAGACCCGTCTAATGCCACAATATTTTCACAAATAGTCAAAGATAAAACAATACGTATATAGTTCATATATAATACGTATGAAAAATAAGTAGTTATCAATTGGATAATTTCCTCTTTTACTTGAAAAAAGGAGAGAGGTGTAGCGCTTTAATTTTTTGAAAAAGTAGGGGCGAAGCATTTGCCCGTTTGGGTATGAACGCATTTATGACAATTTACAGCAAATGCTTCGCCCCTACATTGCGATTATTGGAAGTTTTCAAAAAACTAAAGTGTTATAGATAGGTGGGTTTCTTTTTGTTTAAGCATCGAGGTAAACCTTATGGCCTTGTTTTGCCCTGAAATGTTTTCCGGCATTTCCCTGATTTACTGATATTTCTAAAAATCCCGCACTTCCTATAAGCATAAGCGGCATGCCGGTTTTTACATCGGCATAGGCGTTACTTAAGCCCTTTATTTTCTCCTTGCCTACGGTTAGTATTAAATCGTTTGCGGTTGTATCTAAATTATCTATGTGTTTTTCAGTGATGTTGGTAATGAGGTTGCCAAAATGGTCAATAGAGAGAATGGTTCCGTTAATCCTTCTGTTTTCTTTTGCAAATACGGGATTTGGCATGTCAATCTGACGGAACTGATTGATTTTCCTGCCTAATTGATCGGGTAAGATGCCAAGTGACAGATGTGCCGCTACCGGTGCGAAGATGTCTCGTCCATGAAAGGTATTGCCTTGCCCCGGCAGGAAAAATTTGGTATTTGTCACACGGGTGATGGTTTTAGTCTTTTCTTTTTGAAGGATAAAACTCAATAAACCATTATCCGGGGCAAGGAACAGGTATCCTTTGCATTCTGCACAGAGTATGTTCCTTTCACTGCCAACGCCGGGGTCAATAACTGCAATGTGGATAGTTCCTTTTGGAAAATAATGGTAAGAGGTGTACAGGAGATATGCCCCGCGAAAAACGTCTTGTGGCGGAATCATATGGCACAGATCGATAATGTTTGCATGCGGATTAATCCCGGCAATCACCCCCTTCATAATGCCAGTATAAGCATCATGAATTCCGAAGTCCGTCAGAAGGGTTATTATCCGTGACCGTTGATTTGCCATGTGGCATTTGCTGGTAATTTTAAAACATGGTTTCTCCGCATATCAGGGGAAAACGCTTCTCTCATTACATGCTTTTGTTAAAGCAGCGATTATTGTTTTCGTCCGTAAATGTTTTCTGCGGTTTTCCCGGGTAATCAGTTATTGTTTCTGTTTTTCAGCATCGACAGGGATTTCTTCTTTAAAAAAGAAGGGACAATACTTCCAGCAATTTATGTCAACAATGCGATATTGTCCACAACACTCCGGGCAAAGCCAGTCTCCCAGTTCAATACAGAGACGTTCGCCAATATGCTGGCTGCATTTATTACAAGGTATCATTGTTTAAACGCTTTAAAAATAGTGAAGGAAAATACAAGGCTAATATCTAAAATGTTACAAAATATTACAAAAAACATGCTAAAATCAAACTATCTGAAATACAAGGACTTTTTAAATGAACATTTTCATCACTATCATATCATGTTGCAGGGAAATAGTACGTAATATTTTTGTAGAGTAGCAGAATATGACCATAGAATCTGTCATTCAGGGGCAATTAGAAAGAATTACCTATCGCAACGAAGATACGGGATACACTATCGCCAAAATGAAGGTAAATAATCATAAGGAGGACATTACCTTTACCGGCAACCTGGCATCGGTTACTGAAGGCGAAATAGTAAATCTTCGGGGGCATTGGTATTGTCATCCGAAATATGGAGAACAATTTAAAGTAAGTTCTTACGAATCGGTGACCCCCGCAACGGCAAAAGGTATTGAAAAATACCTTGGTTCCGGGCTTATTAAGGGCATTGGGACGGTAATGGCAAAAAGAATCGTGTGCCGCTTTGGAGTGGCCTCACTTGATATTATTGAACATTCAATAGAACAGCTAAAACAGGTGGAAGGCATTGGAGAAAAGCGCATTGCGATGATCAAAACCGCATGGACGGAACAAAAAGAAGTAAAGGAGGTAATGCTTTTTCTTCAAAGCAACGGAGTAAGCTCTGCATATGCGGCAAAGATATTTAAACAGTATGGCAGGGAGTCGATTCGCATTGTAAAAGAGAACCCGTACCGGCTGGCAATGGAAGTATTTGGTATCGGGTTTATTACCGCCGATAAAATTGCTGAAAATATGGGAATTGCGAAAGACTCAATATTGCGTGCTGAAGCGGGTATTTTGTATGTTCTGAAAAAATTATTAAACGAAGGCCATGTGTACTATCCTTATGAGTTATTAACGGAGGAATGCAGGAAGGTGCTTGAGGTAGAACGCGACCTCATTATCCGCGCATTTGGAACCATTGCATTTGAGAAAAGGATAGTAATTGAAGACTGTAATGAAAGTGATGGGATAACGGCCAATAACAAGGCGATATATCTTGCAAAATGTTATGTATCGGAAAAGGGAATAGCGGAAATGCTCAATGACCTGATGCAAAAGGGAAAGCGGACGTATCTGATGGGCATGGATACCTCTGTTGATTGGGTTCAAAAAGAGTTTGGTATTCACCTTGCTGAAAAACAACTCCTGGCGGTAAAAGAGGCGATAGATAAAAAGGTATTTGTCATTACCGGAGGACCCGGTACGGGTAAGACTACAATTATAAAAACAATTATCAGAATGTATGAGAAATCAGGGTTTAGTGTAATATTAGCTGCACCAACGGGCAGGGCGGCAAAGAGAATGTTTGAGATGACTGGACATGAGGCGAAAACGCTCCATAGACTATTGGAGATAAATCCTCAGGAAGGGGGTTTCAGGAAAAATGAGAGAAATCCCCTGGACGCAAATGTAATTATCGTGGATGAAGTATCAATGGTGGATACGATACTTATGTACCATTTTCTGAAGGCTGTCCGGAAGGATGCAACCCTGATCCTCGTCGGTGATGTAAATCAGCTTCCCTCGATAGGGGCGGGAAATGTGTTAAAGGATATCATAACGTCTGGTGTTGTACCTTCCGTTCATCTCAATGAGATCTTTCGTCAGGCGAAAGAAAGTGTTGTGGTAATGAATGCTCATCGGATAAACAGCGGATATATGCCGGTACTTACTTTTGAAAAAGACAGACTTCAGGATTTTTATTTTATTCAGCTTGAAGACCCTGAAAAAATAATAAACGAAATC
>MHYI01000287.1 GCA_001828295.1 Planctomycetes bacterium RBG_16_41_13
CCTTGTTTTTAACAAAAGAAAAGTCTGTTTTCTGGCCAATGGCCATAACCTTGTTTTTAACAAAAGAAAAGTCTGTTTTCTGGCCAATGGCCATAATGATCGAATCCGCCTCAATTGCAAATTCACTGCCTTCGATGGTGACGGGGCGCCTTCTCCCGCTCTCATCGGGTTCACTTAGTTCCATTTTTACACAGATTATTTTAAGGCAGTTGCCGGATTTTTCTATTTTTATGGGATTAGTTAATACCTGAATATCCACCCCCTCGTCATAGGCATCCCTGACTTCGGCATGATGTGCGGGCATTTCTTTTTCTGTACGCCGATACACAATAGTTGCTTTTGCTCCCAGTCTCACAGAGGCCCTTGCGGCGTCCATCGCTGTGCTTCCTCCCCCTGCAACAACCACACGCCTTCCAATACTCACCGGTTCATATTTGGCAAGTTTTTCCAGCAAATCTATGCCCGAAAAAACCCCGGGCAAATCCTCTCCTTCTATATTCATATACGATGCCCTGGAAGCCCCCACAGCTAGTAGGATTGCGTCAGAATCCTGCATGATTTTTTCAAAATCAACATCCTTCCCCACCTCCGTATTATAATGAATAGTGACGCCTAGCTGGTTTATTATGGCATCTCCTTCCAAATCCATAACTTTTTCGGGAAGCCTGTAGTATGGGATTCCGTAACGTAACATTCCTCCATGTTTCGGATGGCGTTCGTAGATAGTTACTTCATGCCCTTGTAATCTGAGATAGTATGCTGCGGAAAGACCTGCAGGTCCCGCCCCTATAATCGTTACCTTTTTGCCTGAAGATTTTTGAGGTGTTTTCGGCAAAAAGGGGCCGCCTTCTTTTTCTTCCATTTCAGAAATATAGCGTTTTTGAATGCCAATTAATATCGGTTTATCCACTTTTTGACGGCGGCAAACTTCCTCGCATGGTCTTGGACAAACACGTCCCAAAACATTTGGAAAAGGCGCCTTTTCCCGAATAAGATTCGCCGCTTCTTTATACAGCCCCCTTGCTTCTAAAAAAAGGAACCCTTGTATATTGATATTTGCAGGACAGCCCTTTTGGTTGCATGGTGCATAGCAATCGCCAAAATGATCTGAAAGGAGTAAATCCAGCGCAGCCTTTCGTGATGCCCGTACCTTTTCGTTTTCCAGCTCCACCACCATGCCATTTTCCAATTTAGTGGAACAAGATGGAACCATACCCCCCCGACCGCTTTTCTGCTCTACCGTGCAAATCCAGCAACTTCCGTAATGCGATATTTTATCATTATGGCAAAGAGTCGGGATTTCCACCCCCAGCGATTTCGCCGCATCATATATGGTCATACCAGTATCAAACTGGTAATCCTTTCCATCGATAGTAACGTTGGCTTTGTTTGACATAATTATCCTTTAAAAATAGCATCAAATTTGCAAACTTCATAACACATCCCACACTTAATACAGATTTTCTGGTCGATATGGTGAATCTTTTTTGCGTCTCCGGTTATGGCATCTACCGGACAGTTTTTATAGCATAAGTGGCAACCAGTACACGACCCCTCAATAACCGAAAATTTGATGAGTTCTTTACAGACGCCAGCCCTGCATTTATTTTCTTTGATATGTTCTTCGTATTCATTCCTGAAATACTTGAGTGTAGTAAGAATTGGATTCGGAGCTGTCTTGCCCAAGCCGCACAGAGAAAGGTCCTTTACTTTTGCCGAAAGGTCATCCAACTCCTTTAAATCAGACATACCCCCTTTCCCTGCGGTAATTTTCTCTAAAATTTCCAGTAGTCGCATCGTTCCGATACGACAGAAGGTACATTTCCCGCATGATTCTCTTTGTGTAAAGGTGAGAAAAAATTTGGCCACATCCACAATACAGGTATCTTCATCCATAACCACCATACCGCCGGAACCCATGATCGCACCTGTTGCAGAAATACTCTCATACTCTACGGGTGTATCAAGTAAGTTTTCCGGGACACAACCGCCGGAAGGTCCTCCTAATTGAACTGCTTTAAAAGGTTTCCCCGAAGAAGTTCCCCCGCCAATGGTATAGATAATATCCCGCAAGGGCACTCCCATGTCCACTTCAACAAGTCCGCCGCGGGCAATTTTCCCGGCCAGGGAAAAAACCTTCGTTCCCTTGCTTTTTTCGGTTCCGTATGAAGCATATTTTGCTGCGCCGTTTCTGATAATCCATGTTACAGCCGCCAGTGTTTCCACATTGTTAATGTTTGTAGGGTATTCCCACAATCCTGATACTGCCGGGAAAGGCGGTTTTAATCTTGGATGTCCGCGTTCACCCTCTATGGAAGCTATCAGCGCTGTTTCTTCACCACAAACAAAAGCGCCAGCACCTTCTTTAATCTTTAAATGAAAAGAAAATTCACTATTTAATATGTTGTGGCCTAAGAGGTTTTTTTCTGTTGCCTGACGAATGGCTAATCTTAATCGCTTTATCGCGAGCGGATATTCAGCCCGAACATATACGTAACCATATTCAGCGCCGATTGCATATCCCCCGATTATTAACCCTTCGATCACTTTATGCGGGTCGCCCTCCAGTACAGCCCTGTCCATAAATGCACCAGGATCCCCTTCATCTGCATTGCAGATCATGTATTTTTTCTCTCCGATACTATTTCTGGTGAACTGCCATTTAAGACCGGTTGGGAATCCTGCACCTCCCCTGCCTCTCAAGCCAGATGTTTTCATCTCATCGATAACCTGTTGCGGAGACATAGTACCCAAAACTTTTTTAACTGCTTCGTAGCCGCCTGTTTCAATGTAGGGTTCAATATCGTCGGGGTCGACAATGCCGCAGTTTTCCAGAACAATTTTGTGCTGCCTATGCCGAAAAACGTCTTTTTTCTCTGGCTTACGGGAATCTTCAATAATAAATTTTTCATCAATTACGCCCTGATTAAGCAGTGTCTCCAATATCTTGTCCACGTCTTTCTTATGGACGTTTCCCATCATCAGATGATTGCCATCGGGATAAAAAACTTCCAGGATTGGTTCTTTAAAACACATTCCATTGCATGATGTGTGGCTTAAAGAAACATCGGGATTGTTTTCAATCTTTGAAGCTAATTCTCCATAGAGATCCTTAGCCCCTGCTGCTATGCCGCAACTTCCTAAACCAATTACAAATCTTATGTGCTGATTATTCTTTTCCATATTTCTTTAGTGTCCCCCGCACTTTTGCTGATGAAAATCCACCATATACATCTTCATTAATCATAATTACAGGGGCGAGAGAGCAACACCCGAGACAAGCCACCGTTTCCATGGAAAACGCTCCATCTTCCGTTGTCTGGTCAATATCAATGCCTAGTTGGTCTTTCAGCGCTACAATGGTAATATCAGCGCCTTTCACATGGCAGGCAGTGCCTTTGCACACTTTAAGGGCATTTCTTCCTTTCGGAGTAAATTTAAACTGTGCATAAAACGTGGCTACGCCATAGAGATGGGATTTCGTTATCTCTGACTCCTCACAAACCTGATTTAAGACGTCAAGAGGCAGATATCCATATTCCTCCTGAATCGACTGTAAAATAGGAATAGAAGATTCTTTTGTATTGCCGCAGATTTCTAAATATTTTTTAACATTGGATTGAGACATTTTTACACCATTATGCCTTTACAGGGTGATTGGAAAAATTGGTTTTGGCCGATAAACTTCTTTATTAAAACATAAAATTATAGAATTACAAGTGTTTTAAATTGTCTTGACAATTATGTCCCAATGTATTGACATTGATCATTATGTTGATATAATTAAAAAGTTTAAGATAGCGCAAATAAAATAAATCACCTTACCTATCGCCAATTCAATGGTACATTTTATTCCACAAGAAAAGATTGCAGAAATTCAGTTTGCCGCAGACATAGTTCAGATCATTTCAGAATACATTCAATTAAAGCAAAGCGGAAAGGCGTTTATTGGCTTGTGTCCTTTCCATTCAGAAAAAACCCCTTCTTTTTTTGTTAACCCGGATAAGAAACTTTTCAAATGCTTTGGGTGTGGAGAAGGGGGTACCGTTTTTCAATTCGTCATGAAACAGGAAGGGATGGATTTTGTAGAGGCCGTGAAACTGGTAGCCTCAAAATCACGTGTCGACCTTACTCAAATATATGCGAAAGAAGCGTCCCTTTCTTCTTCAAAAAAGACGCATCTGTACGAAACAACCCGGTTCGCCGCAACCTTCTATCATAAGATGTTGCTTGATGCAATGAAGGGGAAAAAGGCCAGAGACTATTTGTTGAAACGGAAGATAAATGACCACTCCGTCAAAAACTTTTGCCTTGGTTATGCTCCGGCAGAATGGGATTCGTTGGTAAAAATGTGCAAAGGGGGCAATGTTTCGATGTACCAGTTGCAACAGGCAGGATTAATTATACAAAAAAGGGAGCGCGATTCTTACTATGACCGCTTTCGGGACAGACTGATATTTCCAATACTGGATGTAAGAAAGCAGGTGGTGGGTTTTGGAGGGCGGGCGCTGGATGATTCCCTGCCAAAATATTTAAACTCCCCGGAGACGGTTCTTTTTAATAAGAGTAATATATTGTACGGCATTGATATTGCGAAAAGCGCCATCTTAAAAGAACAAAAGGTAATTCTCATGGAGGGGTACACCGATGTAATAATGGCGCATCAGCATGGGATAGAGTGGGCTGTCGCGGTACTTGGGACTGCTGTCTCAAAACAACATCTCAGGATTTTGAGACAATATTGCAGTCGGGTAATACTTCTTTTAGACGCAGATAGTGCCGGTCAAAAATCCTCGGACAGAAACCTGGATATCTTTATCGAAGAGGAATTTGATGTAAAAATTGCCCAATTGCCGAAGGGATATGACCCGTGTGATTTTTTACTGGCGGAAGGTCCCGAAAAGTTCTTATCATATATTGATAGTGCAAAGGACTTTTTTCACTTTAAGATAGAATTTGCCGCAACTAAATGGGACATGTCCACCGTACATGGCAAGGCAAATGCTCTTAATAATGTGCTTGCAACAGCCATGAAGATGCCTGATGTTATAAAACGCAACCTGCTTATCAAATTAATTTCAGAAGAAATGTCTATCGATGAAGCAGCCTTGTGGTCACATATAAGAAATGTTAAAAAGCCTCTTTCTGTTCCTGCCAAGAACAATAACCAGAAAACAAAGCAGAGGCTGGATGCTTCTTCTATGGCGGAACGGGAAATTTTATATTTGATGTTATATTGCAACAGCCTTATACCAGGGATAATAAACGAAAAGATTCTGGAAGAGTTTGATAACAAAGATTTCCTTGAGATAGCGGGGAGAATAGTAGAAATATATCAGGAAAACAAGGCAGTCAGAGAAGAAGATGTACTGCATTCAGTTGGCGACACGCGGCTGAATAAGTTGCTGATTGACATTGTGACCACCCTGGAATTTCAAGGCATGACCAATTACAGCGATAGATTGGAGGCATGTATTCTTTTCTTCAAAAGACGAAACAGAAGAAGGGACATTCATACTACAAAGAAAAAGATGCTGGAAACTGCACGGTCTTCTCATAAAGAAGAAGATATTGTTATGCTGCTGGAAGAATATCATAAAAAGAGCAGAAATATTCACGCGTTAAAAAATAAACCTTAGTATATCGTTTCTGTAAAATGCATACGTCAAACAATGTCATTGCAAGGAGTGGTATGGCGAAGCAATCTCTTGTTTCTCAAAAGACTTAAGAGTACTCTCCTGGCGCTCGCAATGAGGGTATGGGTAAACATTTTGCCGAAGCGATATACGAGCGTCATTTTTTATTGCATTAAAATTATGAAATAAAGTTTAAGGGGACAGGCGAAATGAATATTTCCCCGCTTTATTTTATAGGATGAGATGAATAGTATAGGGAGGTCTGATCTCTGAATGGAA
>MHYI01000288.1:0-15674 GCA_001828295.1 Planctomycetes bacterium RBG_16_41_13
ACCTATCACAAAATCATCCAGCAAGAGACCCTTGTTTAGCCCCAGCGCCTTCCTCCCCGTATACGCACCCTTCTCCTCAACAACAACGGGCTTTTCGGGCAACACGATCTCTTTCTCCTGCTTGTTGTCCAGTATAAACCGTACGTCAAGATCGCTCCTCTTCAGAAACCGCCCTATGTCCTCTTTCAACAAACCGGAAAAATTCTCCTGCAGCCACATCTGGGTAAATATGTTCGGAACGGCAATGCTTGCGTAAGCATCACCTATTGACTCAAGACGGGTATTCTTGAACCACAGATTGAATCGTAATGGGCCTAATTTCTCCCTGACATTCTCAAGAATATCATCCCATATCTTTGAACAAGGTTCCATTGTGATTCCTAATTTTTTGCTGCTTGTTTTGGTTGGATTGTGAATACGCAATCGTACGCGAAGGATTGAGATAGTATCAGAAGAGTTTTTATGTGTCAAAAAAAAACCGGCACTTTTTTTACCCAAAATTTTTGGCATACCACTGAAACGAATGCAACCCTTGCAGGTATCACATAGTTAAAAAAAATGACCGCTTCTTCAAAAAGATGAAAATAATTTTTTTTCTCCCGCCTCCCCGCCACACTTTTTTACCGCCGTTGTATTTCAGGTTTCATAAGTCGTATCAGCACATCATATTACCGATGCCTTGCCTTCGCAACATCCATTTGCCCCGCAATTCGCTCAGCAGGTTATCCCTCACACAGTTACTGTTCTTTACTCTCTCAAGTCGGGAAATTGATTGTGGATAATATGTCAGTTGCTTTCCCCTCCCCTTTGTATGGTTTCTTCTCGTTAATACCTTATTTGTAAGACAATGCACCATTTCTTATTTCTTCAGACAATCACCTCTCCACATGTGTTTATTGCCTGTGCATCGTTTTGTAAATAACCTGGTTTTCTTCTTCTCTCTAATCAATCGTAGATTTATTTTTCTCACTAGTTTTCACAATAAAAAATATATCCTTTAAAATAGAGCGTCTTGAGGTTAGAATATTTCTTTCTATAAAAAACTTTTATACGCTGTTTTAAAAACGCCCTCTATTCCCTGGTATACTAAACCTAAACCACATCATGTTTATACGTAAATTATCATACTTATCATTACTCTTTTGCATTTTCATTATCGGTTGCGGCAATAAAGCAGACTCGTTTAATAAAAAAGGTCTTTCTTTTTTTGAACAAAAAAAATACGATGAAGCAATTGATGCATTTAAAAAGGCATTGGAAATAAATACGAATCACTATGATGCCCATTATGGTTTAGGCGTGGTCTATTATGCAAAAGGAATGATAGACGAGTCGCTAACAGAACTAAAACGCGCCGTTGAACTTAATCCGGAAGAGCCAAAGGCTCGCTATAACATTGCGTTTGCATATATGGCAAAGCAAATGGCCATGGAGGCAATACAAGAATATAAAACGGCCATTGATTTATTTTCCTTGAAAAAAGACGTCAAAAAAGAAGCGGAGGCGCACCTTTACTTGTCGGTTGCCTATAGCCTGATGGAAAATCATGATGAAGCGCTTTTGGCATGTAAAAAAGCAATAGAGCTTAATCCGGAACTGGAAGACGGACACTATTTCATGGGCGTCTGCTATTACAAAAATAATATGTATGATGAAGCAATCGCTGCGCTAAAAAAAACAATAGTGCTGAATCCTAAAGCAGAAAAAGCACATAGTGTTCTGCATGTAATTTATGATAAACTTGGAATGGTTGAAGAGGCAACAAGAGAAAGGTTTATCTTGCAACAGTTTACTCAGGAAAGAAGGAATCGAAATTAGTCTCACAGCACAGCAAAACCGCAACGAAATAGAACCACCCCTCTTTTCCCTCCTTCACAAGGAGGAGATGCAAAACCCCTACAAAAAAGAATTTTTTATAGAATAATACGATAGTATTACGTTTATAAACCGTTTATTTAATTATCTGTTTATTCAACGATTGTGTGGAGGATAAATGACGTGGAAAAGGATGTTGCACGGGTCGTAATCAGCGAGAAACAAATTAAGGAGAAATTAGTCGAATTATCAAATACTTTGATTAATGCTTATCAAAATAAAGAATGGACGATTATTGCAATACTTAACGGAAGTCTCGTATTTCTTGCAGATTTGATTCGCCATATTCCTTTTTCAATAAGATTGGATACCATAGACGCCTCAAGTTATGGTGATTCGACTATATCGAAAGGGGAGGTCAATATTATACACAATTTTAAAATTGATATTGAAGGCAAACATGTTTTAGTAATAGATGACATTGTTGATACAGGCAATACATTGAAAAAAGTTTTAGCAGATATTAAAAAATATGCCCCCGCTTCCTTGAAAAGCTGTGTGCTTTTAAGCCGTGGCGGAAGACGTCAAAATAAAATTAAACCTGATTATTGTTGTTTTAATGTGGGAGATGATTTTGTTGTTGGTTATGGCCTGGATTACAATAACAAATATAGAAATTTGCCCTATATAGCAGTACTCAAAGACGAGTGCTATCGCAGAAACGGCTGTCCTTAGAGCTTGTATCATAAGTATATTGCCTGAATTCCGCCTCCTGCGTAATTTCACGGACAAACAAGTTTGTCCGTGCCACCCATCATACCGGTATTAAGATGTTATATTAGATTTCTCTAAAGACAGATGCGTTTAGCTATACCTCTTGCATAAGATGCCATTATATACCATGGGCGACAAAAATACCTGCCATCGCACAAAGAAAATAATGTTGCTGTTTCCACCGGATTGGTTTCCTTCTGAACCATATTTAAGCCTTCCCTCTCTTACTGCTGTTTTGCGGTCTGCAGGCCATCTTGTCGTTCAAAAAGATATAAATCTTGAGATGTATGACTGGTTTTTCAGCAGTAACGGTCTTCAACTTGTTTTTGAAAAAGTGCCGAAACAATTAGAACGATTGAAAAATAAGTCGGCGTTATTCGGATTGGATAATAATGACAGGTCACTTAAACAGGCGTTAACAGGTTGTACAAAAGCCCGTATTAATGAATTGTCGCAACATGCTGAAGAAGCAAAAAAGATCGTAACTTCCCCGGATTTTTTTGATGTTAAAAAACTTGAATGGGCTATCAATATTTTCCACGAAGTGACTTCTGTAATCTCACTTGTATACGCCCCTGCAATTATTCGCCTGCCACCAATGGAAACAACACTACCCTATAACACTTTTATTTCCACAGAGCTTCTGAAGGCAATAAAAGATGCTCAGGTAAACGTTTACAGGGATGTTTATAAGCAGATTTTGCATCCGTCTATACACGCAGAAAATCCGGACATTATTGGAATTTCAATCGTTCTAAAGCAGCAGCTTATATCTTCATTGACTTTTTGTTCACTTATCAAAGAAGATTTTCCACATATTCACATCACCATTGGCGGAAATACGGTAACGCGGCTTCGTGATATATTGCCGGAAAAGCCTGATCTGTTTGCTGTTTTCGATAGCGCCATAGTCTTTGAAGGAGAAACCGCGTTGCTTAAGCTTGTTGAAACACTCGGTACTACGCGAAATCTTGCAACCGTTCCAAACGTAATATTCAGAGATGCGTCAGGCATACATACTTCTCCATTAATAATGGCAGAAGATGTAACAAGACTGCCTATTCCTGATTTCGATGGTTTGCCATTAGAGAAATATTTTGTCCCTGAATTAATCCTCCCTTACGTTGCCACGAGGGGCTGTTATTGGGGGCGTTGTAAATTCTGTGATCATGGGGAGGGATATACCGCCGGCTACAGGGCAAAAAAGATCAGCCAGATTATTGATGATATCCATTATCTTCAAAACAAGTATCACACGCATAATTTTCACTTTCCCGACGAATCATACCCTCCGGCTTTATTTAAAAAACTCTCTTATGCATTGATAAAAAACAACATGAACATTGCATGGATGACCCATTTAAGATTTGAAAATAGTTTAACAAATGAAGAAATCTGGGAAACTGCTGCAAATGCCGGTTGCAAGTACTTACATTTAGGCTTTGAGTCAGGAAGCGAACGGATATTAAAACGAATGGATAAGTCAACAACCACAAATATTATGAGCAAAATGCTTAAAATCTCTTCTAACGCCGGCATATGGAACCATGTAATGGGCTTTTTCGGTTTTCCGGGAGAGTCCTATGAAGACGCACAACAAACAATACAATTTCTGGAGGAAAATAAAGAATTTGTACATTCGATAGGATTCGGCACATTTGATCTTTGCAAGTATGCGCCAGTGACCAAAGAAAATGATACCTTTGGCATTACCTACTACAAGAATCCGGAATGGGATCTTGCGTTAAATTATTATTACACGGTTGACGAAGGACTTGGTATTGAAGATGCAGAAAAATTACTAGAAGCATTTGAAAAGAACCACTATGAAGGGTGGGATTTAAGGATATTTATCAGAGAATATGTATTTTTATATGTTATACATTACGGGACAAACCGAATTCACTCACTACGCCGCCATCCTCAAAACGCTGATGTTTAGCGCCTTCCTGCAAACACGGCTTTTTTAACATATACTCACTCAAGAGATGCATAATTTGTGATTTATAGACAATGTAGTACAAGCCCAACACGGACAAACAGAGTTTGTCCGTGCCACCCTACTATCAATTTAAAATTTACATTTTATGGGCTTTTTGGCTATACTTCATTGCCTGCGCAATTCAGCACCTAGTTTTTTATATAAAGCATCAAGTATCACCTCCGAAGCGTTATCAACTTCCTCGCTTTTTAGTGTCCTTTCATGCGATTGAAAACAAAGATTAAACGCAATGCTTTTTTTACCTTCGGGAATTTGTTTTCCCCGGTATATATCAAAATAATTTACTTCTTTTACGATGGAAATCTTTCCACCATTAATGCAATCTTCTATGGACGCCCACGTTTTTTCTTCATCAACAACTATCGCAAAATCCCTCTTAATCATTGGATAAGGAGAAGGTTCGCAATATTTTTTATCAAAATGAGCTTTTTCAACCAAGGCATCTACGTCCAGCTCTATCAGGGTACACAACGTTTTAAAGCCTAATTCCTTACTTGCCTCACCAATATAGCCAAGGGTTTTGCCGTCCATTAAAATTTTCGCTGCCTTTTCATTATTAAATAACCTCGTTTTTTCATGGAACGTTACCCACTCACATTTTTCATGTATTTCAAGATTTTTTAAAAGTGATTGAACAATCCCTTTTCCCTCAAAAAACCCTGCGGAATCTAATAGCGACAAACAGACCTTTTCGTGTGGTAATTTTTCTCCTTTAAGATAAATTTTTGCAATTTCAAAGAGTTTTACCTTCTCGCACCCATGATTTGCATTATGTATCTTGACTTTTGCCAGGCTGGGCAATAACGAGGTACGTAAGATACTTTCCTCCTGCCGCAAAGGATTTGCTATTTCAACAACATCTTCACCCGACCAGAGATTCACTCCCTTCAAAAAAGCATGATTAACGATACTAAATGTCTTCGTCTCATAAAATCCTAATCCTGTTAAATTATTGCGAATAAGATTTTCTACAATCTCGTATTTACTCTTTTTACTGCCGCGAATACCTATTGCTGTTTTGGCAGGAATATTATTATAGTCATAAATCCTGCTCACTTCTTCTATAAGATCAATTTCACGTGACACATCACCACGAAAACCTGGAATTTCAACATCAATAAAGGTATCAGCACAATTAAGAATTTTAAACTGCAAACTCCTTAGAATATCCAGTATTACGTCTCTGTTTATATCCACTCCCAAAATCTTTTTTACTCTTTCTATACGAAGCACTACCTTTTTCGCTTCATTTCGATTTGCACTAACATCTATAATATCTTTGCACATTTCACCGCCTGCATGCTCAATGATTAGTTTTGCGGCCCTTTTTGACGCAAAATCCAAGCCCAATGGGTCAACACCTCTTTCAAAACGGCAGGAAGAATCAGAAACAATTCCCAACGTTTTGGAAGTACGCCGCACCTGTCTCGGCTCAAATTGGGCGCATTCAATAAGAATATTTCTTGTAGCATCTGTTACCTCCGTTTCCTTTTCCCCCATTACGCCGGCTATTGCGATCGGCCTCTTTTCATCAGCAATAACAAGCATGTCATGAAATAGTACACGTCTGGCGCCATTAATTGCAACGATCTCCTCTCCGCTCTCAGCCTTCCTTACATGTATTTGTCCGCCTGACACCGTATCCAAATCAAATGCGTGAAGGGGCTGTCCCGACTCCATCATTACATAGTTTGTTATGTCCACAACATTATTAACAGGGCGAAGTCCAATGCATTTCAGTCTTTTCTGCAACCACTCCGGAGATGGTTTCACCGTTATATTACGTATCACACGAGCTGTATACTGTGAGCACAGCAACGGCTCTTTAACTTCTACTTTAACATTCTGAGAGATATCACCATCACCTTCGCGGGAAATATCTGTGCATGGCAATTGCAATTTTCCTTTTGTAATAGCCGCCACTTCTCTTGCAATGCCGATAATTCCCATGCAATCAGAACGATTAGCCGTAACTTCGAGGTCAATGCAGTAGTCATCCTCAAAAGGTTCAATGCTTGCCGCCACCAATCCGGCGCCGGTCAATTTATCTGCAAGCATTTTGGGAGACAAATCAAAGCAAACGTACTCTTTTAACCAACTATAGCTAATCTTCATAACACTTTTTTCTCATTTTAATCTTATAAAAACACGAAGAGGGCACTTTTACCATTCCTGTATATTCCCCTCATAAAACCATACTAAATCCTATTCAAAATTGAGAAAGAAAACGCATATCATTTTCATAAAACAAACGTATATCATTTATGCCATACTTTAACATGGCGACCCTTTCCACTCCCAACCCAAACGCAAAACCAGTATATTTTTCTGCATCATAATGAACGGCTTCAAACACATTAGGGTCAACCATTCCTGCCCCTAAGATTTCCACCCATCCGCTATATGAGCATACGCTGCATCCTTTGCCACTGCATAGAGAACAGGAAATATCCACTTCGGCGCTAGGTTCCGTAAAAGGAAAGAATGAAGGGCGGAGCCTCATTTGAACATTTTGTCCAAAATAAGATTTTATAAATTGGTTCAGCGTGCCTTTCAGGTCGGCAAAGCTTACGCTTTCATCTACCAACAAGCCTTCCACCTGGTGAAACATAAAAGAATGACGCGCATCTACCGTGTCCGGTCGGTAAACGACGCCAGGCGCAATGATACGAACCGGCGGTTTTTGCTTCTCCATAATGCGAATTTGAACGGTGGATGTTTGACTCCGCAACAATACATCTTCCTTAATATAGAACGTATCAAAATCCGTTCGGGAAGGATGGTCGGAAGGAATGTTCAGTGCATCAAAGTTATAATACTCCAACTCCACTTCCGGTCCGTAAGCAACCTCAAACCCCAATCTGGCAAAAACGTCCTTGATATCATCGATTGTTTGGGTGATAGGGTGCTTTTTGCCTACATCCGTCGGCTTTCCCGGCAATGTAACATCAAAAAACTCTTTCTGGTTTGCAGGTTTTTTATCCAAAGACAAGCTGTGTATTAAATCGGTAAGCGTCCTGCAAATTTCATCTTTTAAAGCATTAACCTGTTTTCCATAAGAGGCGCGTTTATCCACAGGTAGTTTTGGTATGACTTTCATCAATTCACTGACTATCCCCGTCCTGCCAATATATTTCACACTAAGCTGCTCTGCCTCTTGCCGTGTTTTTATCTTGCCAACTTCATTATGAAACATTTTTTGAGCATCTTGTATTTTTTCCGGCATAATGAATAATTTCCTAATGTTTATAAAAAACACAGGCACGCCCATTCATTGTATTTTGCAAGGAATAAGCGTGCCTTATTTATACTAATTTCTGTTGTAATGTGGAAGAAATGTTTCCTGGAGTTATAATGGGCGGTTTTAAACCGTGAATGTATGGGAAAATTATAGAGACGCCCCTACTTTTCCTTTTACCATCTCCACTAAATTAGCAAAGGCAGGTTTATCATTAACCGCCATCTCTGCCAACATCTTCCTGTTTATATCCAATTTCGCAACCGTTAACCCGCGGATAAAACGGCTGTATGAAATCCCATGCTCACGGACAGCAGCATTAATTCTTGTAATCCAGAGACTCCGAAACTCCCTCTTCCTTGTTTTTCTATCCCTGAAAGAATATGCCATCGCGCGAATATACGTCTCAATGGCTTTTTTATATAAATTACCCCTGCCTCCCCAGTATCCCTTTGTCTTTTTTAACAGCCTCTTTCTGGATCTTTTTTTTGCACTTCCATTTGTAGCTCTCATATTACTTCTCTTTCAAAAAAAACAATAAAACGTGTAATTTATTCTTCTAACATTGCTCTCTTTATATTCTTGCTAAAACCCGGAGATGCTTCAATCTTCTTTCTTAGCCGCTGTTTTCTTCTTCCCGATTTTCCAGACATTAAGTGGCTCTTCCCGGCTTTTGACCTTTTTACTTTACCATTTGCAGTAATTTTCACCCTTTTTTTAAGGCCTTTGTGTGGTTTTAATTTTGGCATGTGTGCTTTCCCCCATCAAATACTAAAAATCCCATTCTTCTCTATTAAAGTTTTTTTAACACTTTAGTTTTTTGAAAAATCACAAAAAAAATGTTGTAGCTACGGACAATATGTTTCCCCGTACAAAATATACCTCTGCCTGCGCGTAGCAACCTGTCAAGGTTAAGCCAAATATGCACATCGGGAACTCCCTATTTGTGAACCCCCGCACTATACACTCTTTTTTATTTTACTTAGGAGATAAAATAATCCCCATCCTTCTCTCATCAGAAATGCGATCTTTCTCTACCTTGGCAATATCTTCCAGTTCTACGGCAAATTGATTTAAAACACTATCACCCATATCGGAATGAGCCCGTTCACGCCCTTTAAAAAGCATCATCACAAGCACCCGATCTTTATTTTCTAAAAATTTGCGTGCCTGCCGGATTTTTGTCTGTATATCGTGTTCACCTGTTTTGGGTCTGATTCTTAATTCCTTCAACTGAACCACTCGCTGTTTTTGCGTTTTCTTCTTCTTTTGCTTATATTTAAATTTGCCGTAATTCATGAGCCGGCAAACAGGAGGGTCTGCTTCAGGAGCAACCTCTACCAAGTCCATCTCCACACTTTTTGCCCGTCCAAGCGCTTCATCTATGCTGACGATCCCAACTTGCTCGCTATTTTCGTCAATCAGCCTCACTTTTTGAACACGGATGCGCTCGTTAATCCTTAATATCTGTGAAATATATGTTCTCCTCCATAATTAAGATTACTTTTTCCCCCGTACCTCCTCCTCAACCTTGCTGATAAAGTCTCGAACAGGAAGCACCCCTTCATCCCCGTTCTTCCTGCTGCGAACAGCCACTAATCCTTCTTCCATTTCTTTATTGCCAACAATCAATAAGTAAGGGATTTTCTGTAACGTGCCTTCTCTTATTTTATAACCAATTTTGTTGTTACCAATATCGCATTCTACCCGAAAATTCTTTAAAAGCAACTCAGTTTGCAATTTCTTCGCATAATCTAACTGGGCGTCTGTTATCGGTAATATTCTCATTTGTATCGGCGCAATCCACAGAGGAAAATCTCCTGCAAAATGTTCAATTAAGCAGCCAATAAATCGTTCCATCGCACCCATGACTGTACGATGGATCATCACAACCCTGTGATGATAACCATCGGAACCCACATAATTGACGTCAAATCTTTCCGGAAGATTAAAGTCTACCTGTATCGTAGGGCCTTGCCATCCTCTTCCGATAGCATCCTTTACCTTTATGTCAATTGCCGGACCATAAAATTTCGCCTCTCCTTCCATACGTGTGTATTGTAACCCTATTTTCTCAAGCGCAATTTTTAACGCATCTTCTGCATGATCCCATACATCATCCCTGCCAATATACTTTTCTTTTTCACCTTTCCCGCGGACACTCAATTCGATCTCATACTCATTAAACCCAAAACTCGACAGCATAAATTGCGCCAGCTTAATTACCTCTATAATTTCCTGTTCTAACTGATCAGGGGTACAAAATATGTGCGCATCGTCCTGGGTAAAACCCCGCACACGTAACAAACCATGCAATACACCGGATCTTTCATACCGGTATACCGTCCCCAATTCACCCCACCGCAACGGTAAATCACGATAACTGTGGAGCTTTGTTTTATATATAAGCACTGCAAAAGGGCAATTCATTGGTTTCAATATGTATTCGTGTCCATCGACATCGATAGGTGAATACATGCTCTCCCGGTAAAAATCCCAATGGCCGCTCGTCTTCCACAGATTGATCTTTGCTATGTGCGGGCTGTAAAGTATTTCGTACCCTCTCCTGAAATGTTCTTGTCTCCAAAAATCCTCAATGATACTTCTCATTCTAGCGCCTTTCGGGTGCCAGAAAGCAAGCCCCGCTCCGCCGTCTTCATGAAAACTGAAAAGATCCAAATCTTTGCCAATTTTCCGGTGATCACGCTTTTCAGCCTCCTCCAACATCTTTAAGTATTTTTTAAGATCCTCATTGGTAAAGAACGCTGTGCCATAAATACGCTGTAACATAGGATTCGTTTCTTTCCCACGCCAATAAGCGCCTGCAACACTGAGGAGTTTAAAAGATTTCACCCTGCCCGTCTTCTGAATATGAGGGCCACGACATAAGTCAACAAATTCATTTTGACGGTAGAAAGAAACGGTATCGTCCTCAATGTCTCTTATAAGTTCCACTTTATAAGGTTGCCCGCTTTTTTCCATTTCTTTTACAGCTAACTCCCGGGACACATCTGTTCTCTCAAAACGAATATCTTCCTTTATGATCTTTAACATTTCCTCTTCGATCTTTTTAAGATCTTCTGTGGTAAAATGGTGAGGACAATCAAAGTCATAATAAAATCCGTTTTCGATAGTAGGACCTATGCCAAGCTTTACCCCAGGAAAAAGTCTGCAAACCGCCTGCGCCATAATATGCGCTGTGCTGTGGCGGATTATTTCCAGGCCCTCCTGTGTTTCTTCCGTAATAACAGAAAGAGAAATATCATCTTTAATCGGATAATTAAGGTCTACCAGAACTCCGTCCGCCCTCGCAGCCAATGCGATCCCTCCCATCTTGCTGTTTATGTTACTTGCGACCTCACCAATAGTTGTATTATCTTCGAAATCCTTTTTAGTCCCGTCAGGTAATGTTACTTTAACCATAATTACATTATTTTCTATTTTATTTTGAAAGCAAAGAATTAACTTAATACATTACTAATAAAAATGTTACGATTACAACAAATGAAATAATACGTAAGCTATTAATATTTAACCCCTCACGGGGTTATTTTTCAAAAAACTAACGTGTTACAATAATAGTTACCCAATTTTAACGATTGCCAGTGCCATAGGTCGCAAAAACTTTTATAGTTTAATTGATTTCATATTTGGTTTTCAAGTGTTTTCTATTGTTTTATTTAACGCAAATGAATAATGCAGCGCTATTCTTACGCATTGATAGTATTTTAGTAATTTATCCCTTAAAAATAACGCAATGATGTAATACCTCAACAACATACCTGCTTGACACCTTCAGAGAAAAGAGAGTCTTTATTTATGCCAAATTTATGCCAAAAATATTCGACGCAGAACAATTATTCCTAAATTTTATGTATTGACACCGGCAGCATAATTTTAGCATAATCTCCCTTTTACTTTACACAAATAATGCATATCGCAACAAAGCTGCAACCAAAAAGAGTTTAACCACAAAGGGTACAAAGAATACAAAACGCAAAGGACACAAAGAAAAACTTACAAAAAAAGAAATTTTTACATGGTAATACTAATTAAGGAGAGATATTAAATGCAGGAACAAACGATTGGAATAATCGGTGGGAGCGGACTTTACAACATCGAAGGCATCACTGACGTAGAATCTTTGTCTCTTGATACTCCATTCGGCAAACCCTCCGATAATTTTACTTTAGGAATTTTAGAAGGGAAAAAGGTCGCCTTTTTACCACGACATGGAAAGGGACACACCATATTGCCTTCTGAACTCAATTTTAGGGCGAATATCTATGGAATGAAAAAGCTGGGCGTTGAGCATATTATTGCAGTAAGCGCTGTAGGAAGTATGAAAGAAGAAATAAAACCGTTAGATATCGTTATCCCTGACCAGTTTTTTGACAGAACCCGTGGCAGAATAAGTACTTTCTTTGGCAATGGCATTGTAGGTCATGTAAGTTTTGCCGATCCTGTTTGCAATAACCTTGCCACACTCTTATATGAATCAGCAAAATCCGTGAACGCCCAGGTACATAAAGGCGGCGCGTATTTATGCATGGAAGGACCCCTTTTTTCTACACGCGCAGAATCACATGTGTATCGCCAATGGGGTGTAAGTGTTATAGGCATGACTAATCTCCAGGAGGCAAAATTAGCCCGCGAAGCTGAAATATGTTACAGTACACTTGCAATGGCGACAGATTATGATTGCTGGCATGAGGAAGAAGAGTCCGTTACATTAGAAATGGTTATCTCAAATCTTAACAAAAATGCAGAAATGGCAAAAAAAATACTCAAAATAGCTATTCCCAAAATTAAGCAAAGCAGGACATGTATTTGTGCTACTGCGGCAAAGGATGCTATTGTTACCAATAAGGACATTGTTCCAGTAGAGACGAAAAAGAAATTAGAGGTTATTTTGGGCAAATATTTACGGTAGTGCAATATAAACATATCCCGGCTTGTCTTGTTACTGAGTGGGAGGAAAAAGGCCTGGGGTGTAACTTCTCAATAAGTTGAGGTTTTTATAATAATTTCTACCCTTCACAGTCCGCAGTCAGTAATCGGCAATCTGCCGACTGTAGATTGCCGATTGCCGGCTGTATAGTATTCCCCATTAGTAAAGGGAGCAAGGGGGGGGTACCTCAACTTATTGAGAAGTACCCTGGCGTGTTATTTACTCTTGAGCATAATCCCCACGCCGAATCTTCCCGTTGTCCCACCTTCTTTCCGGTGCGAATAAAAGAGAGCGTTATTACAAAAAGTACACATGCCTGCTATCTCTATATTTTTCTCCGGGATACCCATTTTTTTGAGTTGTAATTTATTTGTAGTCCATAAATCAAAATACCCCTTCCCATCATGTTTTTTATGGAATACAATCTCATTTTCCTCTTTTAAAACGCTGTTCGTCCTAAAGATTGTTTCTCTATCTACTATATAACAACACGGCCCTATCGAAGGGCCAATGCCTACAAGTAGGTCATTGGCCGAACAATCAAATTTTTCCTTAAGCAGCGTTACCATCTTTTGTGCTATCCGAAGGACCGTCCCCTTCCATCCGGCGTGAACTACTCCTATTATCTTTTTCTTCGCGTCAAAAAGAATAATAGGCACACAATCTGCCACGAGCACCATAAGGCAAATATTTTGAACAGAAGTTACCATTGCATCCGCCGCAGCTACTGCCGTTTTATAATCATTAGCACCACAACCACGACGGTTCTCAAATATAATCTCGATATTATCCGTATGTATCTGTTGTGATGTGGTAAAATTTTCCAAAAGAATATCCATTGAATTTGCCAGCCGTTTTCGATTTTCTACAACAGTATTCGAATCATCGCCTACGTGAAACCCTAAGTTTAGGGAATTATAAGGCTTATGACTATAACCATCCATCCTGGTAGTTATAAAATGGCTAATTTCGCTATATTCCAATAAATTCTGGAAAAAACACGCTGTTATTAACTTTGTTTTTCTTTCAATCATAAAAAAACCAGGTTAAAAATAGTTAAGGAAAAATGATAGTTTCGCCATTGTTTCCTGTTTTGGCAAAAACGAGACAGTATGTACAAATTGATTCAGTTTATTTACTTATTATAAACATTATTAATAAATAAGTGGAAAATAGATTTATCCTATTCATATTATTATACTTATAATATTATTTAAACACGTAATCCTAGCACTATACCGACATGTTATCAACAATTGTTTTAGGGGAAAATACTCTCACAGATTTTCTTTCTGTGGTTTTTCCGCCACCGTTAATAAAAAAAGTCTAAGACCTTTCCCTTATTTTCTCAGGCGCTTTTTGTATAATTGTGATCAGATGTATACTTACCACTGGCACACTTAGCCCGTGAATTTCTGAAACCTCACTTGGTTCGCCAAGCTCACCACTAAGGTGACGGAAAATGGCGTTACTTCTGGTACTTTGATAGGCGTGCGGTTCAACTCCTTTTTCGGTCTGTAACGAGGGGGCGCCAATTATAGCAAATCGGGGTCAAATTCCCCCCCTCCCCCCTGTTCACTGTCGTACTTTTGCCGTACCTGACAGCTAAAAAATACCAAACCACAGCAAAACAGAAAAGAATTAAAATACCCTGAAAGCCTTGTGTTATCAAGGCAAACTAAACATTACAAAAATACACAAAAACAGGCAAGAAAGCCTTGTAATTTATCGCAGATAAAGTGGAAAAGGCGATGTGGAACAGGAGCGGTTGTACGGGGCGCAAGAACGCAGGGATATTGACCTTCAAAACTCCTGATCCGGTGGAATTTGATTTGATACCGGATTATATACAAGAGTCCTTATTTATGAGCAGATGCAGGATGGGTAAAGCGAAGTGAACCCATCCTGCATGTCTTGATATGAAAAGAGCATAGTGTTACCAAATGTTGAATTAATTCAAAATTTAACATTTAAAATTCAAAATTCAAAATTTCCCCGTGTTCCCGTCATAACACGTCATTGAGTTACCCTTACTTTGACTTTTACCTTACTATTTGAGTCACTTGACACAAACTTTACCGTTGCCTTCCCCTTCTTTACGCCTTCGACCGCAAACACTGCCTGTCCATTATCATCTGTGATTGCATTTTCAGGAGATAGGGAAATATTGTTTCCCCCCTTAACGATTTCCCAGGTGAGCAGCGCACCATAGCGAGGGTCGCCCCCCTTACATGCAACTGTTATCGTTACCGGTACGGAAGAAGTAAGGGCAATTTCCATAATCCGCTGATCCGCAGTTACCGTCTCCCTCTCACACTGCACTGACGTTTTGAATGACATTTCACCGCCGTACAATGTCCCTACGCTGTTTTTTGCCGCCAGCCGATAATAATATGTTGTATTGAAACTCAGACTGCTGACGTTACTACTTATAGAAATATCATCATATCCGCCAGCCGTTAGTTCGTCTGTTGTATTATCATAAGAACCGCTCACCGTTCCGTACTCAAACCATGCTATCGTTGACAACCCGGCGGCATTAATTGTCCCGTGCAATGTAGCCGATTCAACGGTTACATGTGACGCCTCACCCGTAGTTACTTCCCCGCTTGCCGAAAGTAAGCTGTCGAATCGTGATAGGAAGGCATTGCCGGACTCACTATTAAAACTGGCGCCATATGCTCCTTCTGTGACCGGGAAATCATTCGAATACGTTGAACCTGCAATATACACACCACCGCCAGTACCCAAAACCATCGCGAGGGATTTATCATCATCCGCCCCCCCCAGATACGTTGAAGCAAGCAGACTGGTCAGGTCGCTGTTGAATTTTGAGAGAAACACATCCGCACCGCCGTTAAATGATTCGTCAAAAACGTTAGCAGTTGTAGGAA
>MHYI01000288.1:15686-15809 GCA_001828295.1 Planctomycetes bacterium RBG_16_41_13
CGGTAATGCCAGTTACATACACATTATCCTCTGCATCTATTGCTAATGTATACGCCTCTTCATAATCTGAACCACCAAGATAGGTTGAAGCGAGCAGGCTGGTAAAATCATTATTAAATTTCG
>MHYI01000288.1:15862-15957 GCA_001828295.1 Planctomycetes bacterium RBG_16_41_13
ACTCTGTTGAACCGGTATAGCCTGTTACATATATGTTTCCGTTTGAGTCCACCGCCAATGAATAAGCGCCGTCATAATCATATCCGCCAAGATAC
>MHYI01000288.1:16123-16588 GCA_001828295.1 Planctomycetes bacterium RBG_16_41_13
CGCCAGTGAATAGGCTCCGTCATACTCTGACCCGCCCAGATATGTCGAGGCAAGCAAACGTGTTAAACCATCATCGAATTTTGTGATAAAAACATCTCTGTATAAGCCGGAAGATGACGTATCGTAAGCGCCTTCGGTGGTAGGAAAGTTCGTCGAGGAGGTCATGCCCGCTACATATACATTGCCGTCTTTATCAAGCGCCAGCGAACGGGCTTCTTCACTATACGATCCTCCCAGATAGGTTGATGCCAATAAACTGCCAAGATCACCGCTCAACTTCGACACAAAAGCATCACCTCCGGAATACGAGACGTCATACGCATCTCCCGTTACAGGAAAATCTTTTGAATAAGTAAAACCCGTTATGTAAACGTTGTCGCCTGAATCAATCGCCAGTGCATGGGCATCTTCAGTATTAGAACCGCCAAGGTATGTTGAAGCAAGAAGACTCGTCAGGTCATTGCT
>MHYI01000288.1:16677-19343 GCA_001828295.1 Planctomycetes bacterium RBG_16_41_13
CAAACACATTATCATTTGAGTCCACGGCCAGAGACCTGCACTCTTCATCAGAAGAGCCTCCCAGAAAAGCAGATGAAATCATGGGGTCAATGACGAGTTCCTTTGTCCTGTCAAAATCACCTGTTCGGAAGCCATAAATGAATGTATCACCGGCGATTTCCGTTGTATTGTTGGTGAATGCAAGTTTCACACCCTTACCCTTTGCCGTTCTGCGCCATCCATTCTTCTTGTTTTCTGCAACACGATGCCGCCTGCTCCCTGATATCTTTTCGTCATCATGAAGATAATACGCCACCGGCACATCTACTTTTTTGCCTTCAATTATCTGGTACGCAACTGGGCGCGAAAATGTCGCCATCCCGGTTTGTGTTTCTACCGCAAGCCCGCCATAATCATTTATTTTCAATTCGCTTCTTTCTGCCGTTTCAAGGCAGACCCTTATTTTGTCAGGGTTTGCCCCTGGTTTCACATAAAACAGCTTTTCTACGGCATTTCCATACGCTTTTAATTTCAATTCTATCCCCTCGTACACCTCACCCATGTTTACCATCCTGTAGCTTGAAATTGCGGATATCCATTCCTCCGCGTCAACGCCCTTAAAATAATTGATCTTCGTTACTGCCGCTTCTTCCCCCCGTATTCCGGATACGGCACTGCCCGCAAGTTTTTCCCGGAGCATGAAAAGCCCCCTCTTTTCACCAACAATGCTTTCCCTGCCAGAGCTTTCTTCAATTGTTTCGAAGAACTCAGCGGGCATCGCCTTGTTTTTCGCCTTACGCGTGCTTAATGCCTGTCTTTTTTGATTCTCCGGCAACACATACACCATCTCTCCCTCTTTTGTGATAAACACTGTACCGCAGAAGATGTGCGCATAAAATGCCACCCGTTCATCCTGCTGCCCCTTGTTGACAATGAAAGGCATCTCCATTTTCATAATCTTTTCAACGGCTCTTCTCTCCTTTGTTTGCTGTCCATGCCCCCCAAACAATTCATCTTTGGAAACAGGCGTTTGTATATCAAGTTTCTCACCTGCTGAATATGCTTGTTCAAAAGAAAACACCGATAGTACAATGCCCATCAGTAATGCCAACGCAACGTTCCTGTTCTTCATTACAAAAATTTCCCTCCCAGGGTATTTAACAAAGAGATGTTGTTATCGTAAATTAGGAATTTCTTCTGCAGTATAAAATGTGGCTTTAAAAATGGAATTATCAATTACCCCTTCTTTGTTCGCATAAAAATAAGGACTTAAATATTCCCATACCACTTCCTTATCGGATGTTACCTGAAATATACGGCCAAAACACCCTTCGGTAATAAGGGTATTCCCATTTGATAATCTTTGTGCCCCGGATATCGTAGGGCTGAAAAAGTTAATTGCCGGCATATCACGGTATCTCCATACAATTTCTTTTGTATCCCGGTTTAGTTCTATTACCCTGGAATAGGGAACGGGTTCCGACTTCCGCTGCTGTCCATTGTCAAATACAAGTATATTGCCATTCTTAAGGATGCGTGGGTCATGCTGCTGGGCAAAGACAGAGTGCCCGAGTTTCCAGACAAATTCTCCGGTATCCTTGTCAATAATTCCAACGGTAGAGATATTCCGAAAACTCACCATTACCTGGTTGTCATCTTCTAACGGGACAACGGCATTTGCGTGTGTCCACTCGTTCCTGGGGCAATTTGACTGAATAACATCCGTATCGAAATCAAGGTGATCCTTCGCATGCCATTTCCATACCTGCCCTCCATTCGCATCTACCTCTATAATAATATCCGCCCACATATCGCCTTTTTCTCTGGAACCTTCAGTCCCCCCTTGTACCTGGTCTCTTATTTCCTCTGACAATTTTTCCACCGCAAGGTAAATGGCGCCTCCGGAAGAAGTACGCCTGCCGTCATGGTGATGGTAGGGATTGCGAAGCTCCCATACGATATTTCCTTCCCAGTCCACTTCCATCATAATGCCCCCCTTAAAACTGCTCCAGTTTGGCCATAGATCCCAGGCGCCGTCATCCTCCACCCGCCCGTTATAGAAAAGATTCCCGTTCGGCAATAAATAGCCATACACCCCTGGGGCATAAGGCAAATTCCATTGATGCACCATCTTGCCGTCATTCGTATCAATAAGAAATACTTCACCGCAAGTATTATTCATTGGAGTAAAAAGAATATACCCCTTAGCAGCTTTTTCCCTATCAATTGCAACAACACCTGTGCGGCTAACTCTGCGGTAGGTTTGCTGATCTATCGACAGCTTATCCTCCAGGTTATCTGCGTACATGCCTTTACCTTGCCAGCCGCTAATCAATGCCATGAAACCTAAAATATACATCGCTGTTTTTATTATTTGTTTTGATCTTTTCATACTCAATTTTTCCTATAAAATGCCTTTGAGTTTACAATACAATCTTGCGGCAGATACAACATATCCAAAATGCGAACGCTTTATTTTGACGGTTCAATTTGTAACAACAACCCAATGTTTTCTATCGTTGTCCGGACTCCTTTCCCCCTAACCTGGCATAGCCAGAACCTATCAAGCACGAAATGCGAAACAAATTCTAATGACAAAATGATTGTAACACTTTAGTCTTTTGAAAAAGCGAAAACGCTCGTTCCCAAGCCGGGGTTTTGGAGCGAGAGCGAGAGCGAGAGCGAAA
>MHYI01000288.1:19360-20029 GCA_001828295.1 Planctomycetes bacterium RBG_16_41_13
AACGTGCCTCTATACTGTTCATATTTCGTGCTTCGTATTGTTGCATGCTCGCACGCAGACTGGGATGTTTTGTATTTGTTTTGAATTTTATGCTTTGTCATTGGAATTTGTCTTGGATTTCGGATTTCACAATTAAGTGAAAATGGAATTGGAATGCTTTGGCTATTCTTTTACTATGCCAACACCCTATTTGCAAACAAAAAATGTCATAATACACCATAATGGCACAATGATTATTGCAACAATTTAGTCTTTTGAAAAATTCCAATAATAGCGGTGTTTACCGCATAGTGTAGGGGCGAAGCATTTGCTATAAATTGGCATAAATGCGTTCATACCCAAACGGGCAAATGCTTCGCCCCTACTTTTCAAAAGACTAATGTGTTACGTAAGTTTTGATAATTTGTTAAATCAAATCCCACTAATGTTCTGGAAACAGAGTTTCCAGTGCAATAAGGCGCTCTCCGACGAGTAGTTATTTATACTGGTAAATGGATTTTCCTGAATATTAACAATTCCAACATATCCTTGTAATTAAAACTGTCAAATGTATAATCGTTTTAGGAAAAAATACATTATTGTCAATAGGTTAGGTTTGACCCCACTAACTATTAATTTCCAAAACCGTGCAACTCATGTTATGTAGTAAGAAAAATGTTCAATATTCAA
>MHYI01000289.1:0-146 GCA_001828295.1 Planctomycetes bacterium RBG_16_41_13
TTTGTCGAACGATCACACAGATTAAAAAATTGGTATGAACATGGAGTACCGTTTTCCTTCCAAGGATCAATGCCTTAGGAGTTCACCTAAAACGAAAGTAGTACAAAAATTCTTTCTTTACGAAAATATATCTGGTATGCTTTTAA
>MHYI01000289.1:339-510 GCA_001828295.1 Planctomycetes bacterium RBG_16_41_13
GCGTACATATGAACTTGCTGATGGCAGGGAAGTGAAAATGGATATTACCACAGCAGATATTGAGTTTATGGGAGAAATAGTGGGAGGTACAATAATTTTTGCAGAGCCTGGTACGGAAGCAATTTTGGGCGTAACTGCCCTTGAATCAGTTGGAATTGAAGTCGATCCACA
>MHYI01000289.1:735-883 GCA_001828295.1 Planctomycetes bacterium RBG_16_41_13
GAGGACTGGAGAATGGCTAATTTCAATTATTTCAAAAATTCCATGCGTCCCCCTCACTTTGAACTTTCTGATGCAGGGAGCATATTGGGGAATTGGAAGGGGGGGCATTGGCGGCGAGTCTCTATCAGCATTTTTCTGATCCGGTCCT
>MHYI01000289.1:978-1443 GCA_001828295.1 Planctomycetes bacterium RBG_16_41_13
GAAATATTTAAGAGAATTTGCAGGGAAAACGGCATTGATTCCTCTGCCACCGGAGATATTCATACGTGGATGGAAAGAAAGAAGAACAGCTTTTCTGCACAATCAGGCAACCACACCATGCTTGACAAGGTACACAAGCTTTTGGCATTAGCCCAGAGCAAAAATGAGCATGAGGCGCAGTTGGCAATGGCAAAGGCACACGAACTACTGTTAAAACACAACCTGTCATTATTGGATGCGCATGCCGGGCGGGATTACGTTTACAAACAAATCGGGAATATAGGGAATAGGGATGCTATCAAATCATTAATCGGCTCCATACTCTGCAAATTTTTTTTCGTAGAAGCCATTTGGAAATTCGGGTACGAACAGCATGAAAATAAAAACGGCAGGGCGCTGGAAATTTATGGACTGCCGGAAAATGTGGAGATGGCTGAGTATGTGTATAATTACCTTCAAAACATC
>MHYI01000289.1:1641-1739 GCA_001828295.1 Planctomycetes bacterium RBG_16_41_13
ATATTCAACAAGCTGCCAGGACGCCTATGCCTCCGGCATCAACCATGGAAAAAATCTGGTAATTCGCAAAGGGGTTCATGGGAGAAGCAATGGGGAGA
>MHYI01000289.1:1999-3543 GCA_001828295.1 Planctomycetes bacterium RBG_16_41_13
CAACAGAAAATTTCCATTTTCAACAGTAAAATCTTGCGTCTTTAACTATCCATTATTATTCGTGTTAAGGTGGGTTTGACAGGCAAACAACGATTACAGAATAAGAAGAATTGCTGGACAAACAGATGAACAGAACAGGCGCTCCTATCCTCAAAATTCCATTAAACCGCACTGAAGGTTTTTTATCGGATACAATAATCTTTCGGGATGCAAAAGCCAGGACCCCACATCCTAATCTGGAATTAAAGAAAGACAATGTGAACGGCCCCCAGATGCTGGTATGGGGAAAGTTTTTAATCAAACACGAATACCAAATTGCGAAAAAAGACGGTGAGCTTTTTGTTGACGTCACAAATGATAAAAATCTCATCCACAGGAAGGGAAATATTGTTCCTGGCGCAATGACGGTCTCCAAAATAATTCTCCCCCTGGAAATCCTTTTTGCGGATATGGAGATATCTTCCGTTAACATTAAATTTACCCGTTCCGCCTTTTACGGAGACAAAACCTGTAGTCTGTTCCTCTGGCAGTTTATCAATGATAACAACATCCAGATTGATGTAAGAACGTATCAGCAGAATGAGATTATAGCAAGCGCCATTGTACTGGGAAGGCCAAAATCCCTGAATAAACACATACAACAGGTAGACGAACTCCGGGTAAATAAGTCGTGTTTTGCCAAGGTACAGGCTTATTTTAAAAGTCTGGGCATCCGGAGCGATTCTTATGTTGAAAAGGGGAACTATAAAGACTACACCTATCCTTTAGCATACATTGCCTCACTGCCTTCCGCCGAAATCGTAAACCAATTGTCAGGGCAAGGGGGTATGATTAATGTGTTGCGTATGGACTTTGGAAATTATGAGAGGATACCTATTACCGGGGATAAAGGGCCTGAGGTAAAACTCGCGAGGGCAAAGAAACGGAATTCGTTTAATAAGATTTTGACCGAGGTAGCGGAGGGGCTCGTCACCTACTATAAAGGGCTTGCAATCGTTAATCCCATTGCTAAATTTCAAAATTCTTCTGAACCGGTTATTGATACCATTAATAAACTCATTCATCCGCAGGAAAAAACAAGAACAGTGGCTGGGCATAAAGAGGCATGAAATGAATTGCCCATTGCCGGAATTGCAGCAAATCTGTAAAACATCCTCCCTCCTCTCATAAAACACACAATATTTTCCCTTCCCCCAATTGAAAGCATTGAGATTGCTGATAAAATTAAAAAAACAATACATTTAGAACCGGCACAAGAATAGAAATGCATAAAATGTTTGCTAATACTATATTACAACGCTACGTTATACGAGAATGGTTTCAAACATTCTGGCCTTCTTTTTTGTGCTTTGAAATCCTTATGTTCTTAGGGTTTGTAATTCAGATATTACACAAAGGGCTTGATATTATTGCCCTAAAAGCACTCATCCCTCATATGTTTATCCAGGTGGCGCCTTATTCCATTCCTTCGGCATTGCTTACCGCCACAACCTTAACGTATGGAAGATTGAGCGCCGACAGAGAAATTATCGCCATACAAGCAA
>MHYI01000289.1:3578-6871 GCA_001828295.1 Planctomycetes bacterium RBG_16_41_13
TTGGTAATAGGCATTATTTTCAGTTTTTTTACGCTGGTGCTATCGGCGGAAATTTTGCCACGATCCCTTTACCAGATAAAATTATTACAAGAAAGGGCGATAAACAATATCCTCGCCGGCAGATTAGCAACCTTCCAAAAAAAGGTACTCATGGAGCCGTATCAAATATACATTGGAAATGTTGTAGACAACATCAACAAAGACATCACCGTTATTCAGTATGCGGATGATTATGTTACGGATATCATCCTTGCGGAAGAAGGCAGTATCGAGGTGAATAACGAAAGAAACACAATTTTCCTTACGCTGCGCCGGGGAGAATTTATCAAACCAAACTACAAAAAAGCCGAAGATGTTCCGCGTTTAGGCGTGTTTGCGGAAACCACATTTGAAATTCCCATGGGAAAAGACAAGACCGACTTTTCCACGAAGCATATGACGATATTCCAGCTCTTTAAATACAACAATGAAATTGACAGGGAACTGGCAGACAGTAAGGAAATTCCCGCCAATTTTGAAGAGGCACGGGCTGAAGCATCAAGAAAACTGGCTGAACACCAAAATCAGTTGCAGCAATTAAATAAAAAGCAAAAACACCTTGAATCCGAATTAAAAAAATCAAAACAAAATCTGGAACGGCAGAAATCAAAGATTGATGGACTGGCAAACGAGAGTAAGCTGGCAAATAATTATATACTTGTCGCAACCGAAAATCTGATGCAGTTAAAAAGGGAAAATAAAGCAGGGTATTACATCGCTGATGATATCGATGTAAAATTACTGGAAATAAAAGAAACAATAGAAAGAGAAAAACAGCGGATTAACGTTATATCACAAAGAATGATTGAAACACGTGAGATACAAAATAGTGAAACACATAACATAGCCACACTCACAAAATCGCTTGAAGAGACAGAAAAGGACATATCTGTTTTGTTGAGAAAAATTACCAGCTTTGAAAGCGACCTAACGGTGGCGTTAAAAAAGAAATTAAGACGCAAAAACGATATTTCCATACATAAAAGAATGTCACAGGCGCTTTCTTGTTTAAGCTTTATTGTTATTGGCATTCCATTGGGCATTAAGCTGCGGAGTTCTCACCTTATAATAGGGTTTGGAGTAAGTTTTATGATTATCTTGTTTATCTATTATCCCCTGATGGTAACAGGTTCTGTACTTGCAGATGATACATTATTGCCCGTTGTGCCTGTTTTATGGGGTGCGGATGGCATACTTCTTATCGGCGGCATATTTATTTACCAAAAACTTTTTGCGTATAATAAATCTTAACAGATAGACGTCTTTAGCATTGTCATCAATTCTTGACTTTTTTCAGGATAGGGCTTACTATAATTTAATTAACTTCGTTTAACGTTTTATGAGAGATCGGGCGTAATGTATTACAGAAGAAACCCTTTCGGATTAAATATTGGCAGCAAATGGACCCGCCTGGTTATGATGCTAATCATCGCCAATGTCGGGGTGTTCATGTTCCAATTACTATTTTCCACGATAAGCCCCCAGTTGCCCCCCCTTCCGGTTAACTCATTATCAGAGGCTCCAGCCCTGCCGTGGCATTATCCCGCTTCAGATAAATTTACAAAAATGTTCTGGCTCTATCCGGCGGACGCCATAGGGAATTTGTGGCTCTGGCAGTTTTTTTCGTATATGTTTTTGCATAGTACAACAGACCCCTGGCACTTGATCTTTAATATGCTGGTACTCTGGATGTTTGGCAGCGAGGTTGAAAAGGTTCTCGGTCCAAAAAAATTTCTGACACTTTACTTTACCGCGGGAATCTTCGCGGGGATATGCTGTTGTATCTTTACGCCAAAAACTCCTATTCTCGGGGCATCCGGTGCAATTTTCGCGATAGAAGTCGCCTTCGCGATGTATTTCCCCAATAGCATGGTTATTTTTTATTTCTTTCCTATCAGGGCGAAGTATCTGGTAATGATATTTGCATCCATTACGGTATTTAATTGTATTACGCCGAGGGGTGGCAATATTGCGCATTTTGCCCATCTGGGGGGGCTTGTGTACGGGTTTTTGTTCGTACGGTACTCAAGTCGTGTTGTTGATTATTTAAAACGATGCCAAATACGTCAACACGAAAAAGAACTGAGAAAAGACATGGAGTTGCGTGAAAAGGTAGATGAAA
The DNA here is from genome assembly GCA_001828295.1 of Planctomycetes bacterium RBG_16_41_13. The sequence goes on from MHYI01000289.1 coordinate 5,740, forward strand.
TCCTTGACAAAGTGAATCGTGAAGGGTTGCATAATTTAACATGGCGGGAAAGAAACATCCTCAAGACCGCCAGCAAAAAATATAAAAGGAATAAACATTGATTAAGATTGCGGTAAATGGCGCATGCGGCAGAATGGGAACAAGGATTTGCACGCTTATCCTTGAAGATAAAGAATCTGATTTAACTGCGGCGCTGGAACACCCGGGACATGTGTCCATTGGTAAAGACATTGGGCTGGTGGCCGGTTTTGGAGAATCAGGGCTGAAAATTTCAACTGCAATGGAAAATCCCGCAGATGTGCTGATAGATTTTTCATCGCCTGAATCTGCCGTCAATATTGCGGAATGCTGCGCGAAAAAAAACATAGCACTTGTAACAGGCACTACCGGACTAACTCCCCTGCATCATGAAAAATTGCTGGAAATATCAAAAAAAATCCCCTGCCTGATTTCACCAAACATGAGCCTGGGGGTAAACGTAATGTTTTCAGTTGCTGCCCAAATGGCAAAAATACTGGGCAAGGACTTTGACATTGAAATTATTGAAACACACCACAGACATAAAAAAGATTCCCCTAGCGGCACAGCGCTGAGACTGGCTGAAAAAATCTGCGACGCAACCGGACTGGATAAAGAAAAAAACATTATCTATGGCCGCCAGGGGATCATCGGCGAACGCCCTTCAAACCAAATAGGCATACACGCAGTCAGGAGCGGAGACGTCATTGGTGACCATACGGTAGTTTTTGGCGGGCTTGGAGAACGATTAGAGATTACCCATAAGGCACACACAAGAGATACGTTTGCGCGGGGCGCAGTTTATACGGCAAAGATTATTGCAAAAAAACCCCCCGGCATGTACACCATGTCAGACGTGTTGTAAAAGAATTGTCCACCATCTTCAGCGCTTTGTGAAATCCTCAATATTCAGCCTACAGTCTACAGCCTACAGTCGGCAGTCGGCAGTCAGCAGTCAGCAAATTGCGGATTGAGGATTGTGGATTGTGGACTGTTTTCATGCTTGTACGAGTTAGGGAAGAAGGGTTGTACCATACGAATTTCTTATTTAATAACATTATGTGAGAATTAATTTTTTGAAAGTAAGACTATGAGACTTGATAAGTTTACCATA
>MHYI01000289.1:6964-9416 GCA_001828295.1 Planctomycetes bacterium RBG_16_41_13
ATAGTGGTTCCTCTCCTGCAAAAATTAGGCGTGGATGCAAACAGTATCCTTGACAAAATAATGGAGGCCGTTAACAAGCTTCCGCAAATAAGCGGTTCAGGAGCGCCGGGGCAGGCGTACGTGAGCGCGGAACTGCGCGATATGATAAACTTCGCGTGGGAAGAAGCCGGCAAGCTGAAGGACGAGTACCTAAGCACCGAACATATGCTGCTGGCGCTGGTACGGCAAAAAAATACCTCCGCAGGCAAAATATTAAACGACGCAGGCATTAACCGGGAAAATATTCTCAAGGCTTTAAAAGAAATCCGGGGCAGCCAGAGAGTCACCGACCAGACTCCCGAAGACAAATACCGCGCCCTTGAACGATACAGCAAAGATTTGGTTGCTCTGGCACAAAGAGGAAAGCTTGACCCCGTTATAGGCCGTGATGACGAAATTCGCCGGGTAATACAGGTGTTGTCCCGAAGGACAAAAAATAATCCCGTTCTCATCGGCGAGCCAGGCGTGGGGAAAACCGCTATCGTCGAAGGGCTTGCCCAGCGCATTGTAAACGGCGATATCCCTGAAAGCTTAAAAAACAAACGGGTAATGTCGCTCGATATGGGAGCGCTTATTGCCGGCGCGAAATACCGCGGGGAGTTTGAAGACCGTCTTAAAGCAGTTCTTAAAGAGATAAGCGAGAAGGAAGGGCAGATAATACTTTTCATCGATGAATTGCACACCGTGGTTGGGGCAGGAGCCGCAGAAGGGGCAATGGACGCTTCCAACCTCCTCAAGCCGGCATTGGCGCGCGGAGAACTGCGTTGCGTGGGCGCCACCACTCTTGATGAATACAGAAAACACATCGAAAAAGACGCCGCCCTGGAACGGCGGTTCCAGCAAGTATATGTGGGAGAACCTACTGTTGAAGACACTATCGCAATCCTGCGCGGACTAAAAGAACGATACGAAGTGCATCACGGAGTGCGCATAACAGACTCAGCTATTATTGCCGCAGCGACCCTTTCCAGCCGGTACATATCGGACAGGTTTCTGCCCGACAAGGCAATAGATCTTATCGATGAAGCGGCGTCAAAATTAAGGATAGAAATCGACAGCATGCCTGTTGAGCTTGATGAGATCGAGCGTAAGATCCTGCAATTGGAAATAGAAAAAGAAGCCTTAAAAAAAGAAAAAGACGAAGCTTCTAAACAACGCATGGAGAAAATTGAAAGGCAATTATCCGACCTGAAAGAAGAATCCAGGGCTTTCCGGGCACACTGGGAAAACGAAAAAAAGGCTATCAGGGAAATACAGGACATTAACGCAAAGATAGACCAGGCGCGCATTGAAGAGCAAGCAGCCCAAAGGGAAGGGAATTTAGAAAAGGTCGCTGAGATACGCTATGGACGTATTATTGAATGCGAAAAAAAATTAAAGGAAAAGCACCTGGAATTGCAGGAACTGCAAAAATCCAAATCCCTCCTGAACGAGGAGGTGGGGGAGGATGATATTGCCATGGTAGTCGCCAAATGGACTGGAATTCCCGTATCACGTATGCTGGAAAGTGAAAAGGAAAAACTATTAAAGATGGAAGAAAGGCTGAAAGAGAGGGTAGTTGGCCAGGAAGAGGCAATTTCCGCCGTGTCAAACGGCATCCGGCGCGCACGCGCCGGACTCCAGGATCCGAACCGGCCTATCGGCACCTTCCTGTTTCTTGGTCCTACCGGAGTTGGGAAAACGGAGCTTTGCAAGGCGCTGGCGGCCTTTTTGTTTGATAACGAAGAGGCAATGGTTCGTATCGACATGTCTGAATTCATGGAACAACACTCGGTTGCACGGCTTATAGGCGCCCCACCTGGTTATGTGGGATACGAAGAAGGCGGAAGACTCACTGAGGCGATAAGAAGAAGACCCTATGCCGTGGTGCTATTCGATGAAATTGAAAAGGCGCATCGGGATGTATTTAACGTCTTGCTTCAGGTTTTTGATGACGGGCGGCTTACTGACGGACACGGCAGAACCGTTGGTTTTAAGAATACCATCATTGTAATGACCTCAAACATCGCAAGCCAGTGGATACAGGATTTAACCGGCCCTGAAAATGAAGAAGAACTGAAAAGAGAGGTAAAACAGGCGCTGAAAGAGACCTTTCGCCCTGAATTCCTAAACCGTATCGATGAAACAATTGTCTTTCACAGTCTCTCCAAAGAACGAATCAAACAGATTGCTGTCATACAATTGAACGACCTTCGAAAGCGCCTCGCCAGAAACAACCTTAAACTGACCGTCACAGACCGGGTAAAAGAGACATTGATCGAAGAAGGGTATGACCCGCATTTTGGTGCACGGCCTTTAAAGCGCACCATCCAGCAGCTCATCGAAAACCCGCTTTCTATGGAAATTTTGGGGGGGAAATTTCCCGACGGCTCGGAAATCATGGTAGATATGCAGGATGGGAAGGCTGTTTTTA
>MHYI01000289.1:9598-10278 GCA_001828295.1 Planctomycetes bacterium RBG_16_41_13
AATTTGATGTGTCCCGTGTAGAGCGCCTTTCCCACTATCATACCTTCTATTGGCAATTGACAGAGGTTTTCAATATCTTTGAGCGAGGATATTCCGCCGGAAGCAATTACCGGGGTTTTTATAGAGGATAAAAGTTCCTTCAGGCTTTCAATGTTTGGTCCCTGAAGCATCCCGTCCCTTGAAATATCAGTATAAATAATAGCGCACGGCGAATATTTTTCCACCTCTCGCGCAAAATCTATAGCAGTTTTTTCACTGAGAGACGTCCATCCCTGCACGGCAACTTTGCCGTTTTTAGCGTCAATACCAACCGCGACACGCCTGGGAAACAGGGAACAAAGCTCTTCAACCCATGATGGGGAATCGATGGCCTTTGTTCCTATTATTATCCTTTCCGCACCGAGTCCCAGCACGGATTTTACTGCTTCGGTGGTCCTTAAACCGCCGCCGAATTCGATGGGAATGTTTATGTTGTTGACAATTTGTTCTACGATGGAAAGATTTTTAGGAAGCCCATCAAATGCCCCGTCAAGGTCAACCACATGCAGATACTGTGCACCCTGATCTTCCCATGATTTAGCCATATCCACGGGGTCATCGGAAAAGACGGTTTCTTCATCTTTTTTCCCCTGGGTTAATCGTACACACTTCCCGCCTTTTAAATCGATTGCCGGAAAAAT
>MHYI01000289.1:10319-13285 GCA_001828295.1 Planctomycetes bacterium RBG_16_41_13
AAACAAACGTACAGGCCAGGTAGGGGCGAAGCATTTGCCAGTTTGGGTATGAACGCATTTATGACAATTTATGGCAAATGCTTCGCCCTACACTATAAATTCCCAAAATTTTCAAGTATGGCAAGGCCGTATTTTTGACTTTTTTCAGGATGAAATTGCGTGGCAAAAATATTTTTGTGCCATATCATTGAAGTAAATCGCACACCATATTCCGTTTCCGTGGCAACAACATTTTTATCTTCCGGGCATACATAGTACGAATGTACAAAATACATATACGAGTTACAAGGAACGTTTTTCAGGAGGGGATTATCCTGCCTGACAATATCAATCTGATTCCAGCCGATGTGGGGAATCTTTAATTTTTCATTCGTTTGTCTGCCGGAAAAATCAAATCGAATTACCTTGCCCGGGATAATGTCCAGCCCCGTGTGCTCACCATCTTCATAACTTCGTGAAAATAACAACTGAAGTCCGAGGCATATGCCCAGAAATGGTTTCCCTCGCCGGACAAAGTCAATGACGGGTTCTATTAACCCCCTCTGCTGTAATCCGATTATTGCATCCTTGAAGGCGCCTACCCCCGGCAGCACCAGCTTGTCAGTATGTTTGATATCGTTTGGATTGTCGCTTACCTTGACATCAAAACCAAACCGTTCGAACCCTTTCTCTACGCTGCGAAGGTTCCCCATTCCATAATCGACAACGGTAATCATGCAGTGCGTTTCAGCCACCCCCGCTAATAATAACAAACTCTACGCGGCGGTTCTGCGCCTTGCCTGTCTTTGTTTTATTGTCCGCAATGGGCTGAAATTGCCCAAACCCGGCAATATATATCCTTGAGGGAGAGATGCTGCATTCATCTACCAAATAATGCAAAACAGAGTTTGCCCTTGCCGTTGACAGCTCCCAGTTTGAAGGGAATTTATCTTTTTGTTTTTGAATAGGGTCGCTATCCGTATGCCCTTCTATCCTTACCATTTCATTTGCAATATCGGTTTTCAATATTCCGGCTATTTTTTTCAAAGTCGCCTTTGACTGGTCACGTAATTTCGTTTGTCCCGGATCAAAGAGTATTGAGTCTGGCAATACAATAGAAACAGAGCCGTCCTTTATTTTTGTGATTGCTCCTGTGCCTGCCAGCTTTGACTCAAAAGCCCTTCTCGAATTTTCAAGCCTGTTTAGTTCGCTTTCATACCTGCTTGCCGTTGCCGAAAGGTTTGCATTTTCCTGCTGCAGACTGGCAAGGCTCTGGCTCAACTGCTGATTTTCAACGCGTAATTGCTTAAGCCCGCCACACCCTGTTCCCACCGCAAACATTCCAAACATTCCCAAAAGACAAATACCACGCATTAATCCAACCTTTTTCATCATCTTCTTTTTCTCCTTTCACGAGCAATGCCATTAGAAATAAAGGGATACAGAAAACCGCAAAGCAGTTTCTCATTATAAAAATACATTCTTTTTGGTAACACTTTAGTTTTTTGAAAAATTCCAGGCGGGTTCAGGTTTGCAACCTGAACCCCCACGTTTTATATTGTTCCTGACTGCTAGTAGGGGGGATTTAACCATTTTAGATACATAGAGCGCTATTCGCTAAATAAACTATGGGTTCAGGTTACAAACCTGAACCCGCCGAGGTCTTTTGAAACTGGAAATTGTCATATGTAGTGCGACGAACCTCGTCGCACTACATGCGTTTTCAAAAAACTAAAGTGTTACGATTTGTTTGACTATAGGTGCTTGACAGGGATAAATACCGCATTTTTAAGCGGGAAAACCATTAAAAAGAACGCGGAATACCAATATATATAAATTGATTTGCCCTATAAAATAATCCTGAAAACAGATGCATACCAAAGCAGCTATCGATAAAAACGGCCCGTAAGGGATTAAATGGCTTTTTTTAAATACAAATACGGGGATTGCCATCAGGAGTCCAAAAAACGGCGCAACAAAAAATACCGCCACCGTCAGCTTCCAGCCGACAACAGCGCCAATCATGCCCATAAGTTTTACATCACCAAAACCCATAGCATCTTTTTTAAAAAGAAGTTTTCCCATCACACCGCATAGGAAAATGAGTCCGCCTCCGGTAAAAATGCCGATGAGCGAGGCAATAAACGAGTCTAGCCGGTGCATGTCAATTAAGGTAAATCTTCTCAATGTATTCTGTGCATGGTGCATGTCCGGACATACAATACTTAAAACAACAAAGACCGGAATACCGATGAAGGTGATTTCGTTGGGAATTATGCGTAGTTCAAGATCAACAAAGGCCGATATTATCAGCGCACAACAAAGAGCCAGATATCCAAAAAACACACAGAAAGATTCACTTCGGCATACAATAAAAATATAATACAGTTGTAAAAAAGCACAACCTGTCAGCAATTCTACGAGCGGATAACGTATTGATAACCTGTTTTTGCACGCCCGGCAACGCCCCAACAGAAGCAGGTAACTAATAACAGGAATATTATCAAACCAATTGATTGATGCCTTGCAGTGCGGGCAAAATGAGTGGGGATATATCAAGGATTTATTCTTCGGGATTCGATAGATACAGACGTTGAGAAAGCTCCCTACCACTAATCCCGCAAAAAAAAATACAAGGTAGAACCACGGATGAGAAACATCCAGTATGTTTTTCTGGATAGCAATAGTTCCTTTTTATTAAACGGTAACTCTTCAAAATACGTAAAGAAAATGTTCACAACTGTATATCATAACATGTTGGTGAATGCAAGTTAAAAGCATTCTACGCCACCGCAACGCCAAAGTCATGATAAACGAATATAAATTAGGTTGGGTTTTTAAAAGACAAAAACCCAACGGCATTCATTTTTACCCACCCCTTACCCCTCCCGAGAGGGGACTTGTCTAATTCCGCTCTCGGGAGGGGGTAAGGGGTGGGTTTGTTCATTGCTTAACTTAAAATATTGAAATTTCTATACGTTTGAATC
>MHYI01000290.1:0-627 GCA_001828295.1 Planctomycetes bacterium RBG_16_41_13
CTGTAGACTGTGTCATTAACTTATCGAGAAGTAACCAGGGCTTCAACCCTGTTTCCCCCATCGTTTTTCGCTTTGGAAAAGGCCTTATTTGCGAGCGTCACCAAAGGTTCCACTTCGGATGCGTGTTCCGGGAATGAGGAGATGCCGATGCTGATAGTAATGTTTGCCGAATGGCCGGAAGCCGGATCATGAAAACGGGTATATTCTACGCGCTGTCTGATTCCGTCTGCTTTCACCAGCGCCCTTGTGGCAAATGTTGCCGGCATAATAATGGCGAATTCTTCCTCATCATACCTTGCGATAATATCGGAATCACTGACCGAGTCGCTTAAGACTCCGGTTATCTGCTGCAGGATGAGATTGCCCGCATTGGGGCCGTACGTTTCGGTTGTCGCTTTGTAATTGTCGGGACCCAATATAAGAAGGCTTAAGTTCTCGCCCCTTCTTTTTGCCACTGCGAGTTGCTTTGTCAATAGTTCTGTAAAATACCGTTTATTGTATATCCCGGTAAGTTCATCCATTACGTTTGTATGTTTTGCTATCTCAAGAAGTTCTAATTTGTGCAGAGCGAGCGCCGCCGTTTCTGTATAATTTGACATAAGCCTTTGGGTTTTCTTGTTTTTCCAT
>MHYI01000290.1:670-1899 GCA_001828295.1 Planctomycetes bacterium RBG_16_41_13
TGTTTCCCGTAATGATAGGAAAACAAATATAACCCCCTCTTTTCCCGCGCGTTACAATGCATTCACACGGAGATTCGGCGGCAATATCATTTACGACTAATTTTTTCCCGGTGTTCATTACCTTGCATAGTGAAGGGTCTAGTATTGCTTCCTTATGTATTAATTCCCCGGCAGGCATCACAGGGTCGATGGCCGGCAGGTAAAGCATGTTTTTTTCCTTGTCAAGCATAATTACGGCAACGATGTCTGGAGCAAAATTTTCTTGCAGTGCAGAGACAAGATGTTTAAAAAGGGCCTCTTCCTGTACCTCTTCTTCGTTGATAATTGTAGAAAAAGACATCAGGTCTTCCAATTCTTTAATGTGCTTAATCCGCTCTTCTTCCATCAGTTTACGTTCGGTGATATCCTCTTTTACAACGATAAAGTGGGTGATTTTGCCCTCATGGTTTCTGATTGGAGAGAGATATACATTTTCCCAATACATTTCACCGTTCTTTTTTTTACAACAAAATTCTCCATTCAGTTCTTTCCCCGAAAGAAGGGTCTTCCATAGTTCTGCAAACTCTTCGGAAGAAATGTTTTCCGGCTTGAGAACGCGGGGGTTTTTCCCGATAACCTCTTTGGCGGTATAACCGCTTGATTCAGTGAACCGTGGATTAACGTATTCTATGATGCCCCTGGAATTTGTTATAATAGTGGTAACGGGACTTTGTTCGATGGCGCGTGAAAATTTACTTAATTCTTCCTCAGCTTTTAAGCGTTCGGTGATGTCTTCTTTTACCGCGATAAAATGAGTGATGCTGTCTGATTGGTTTTTTACGGGTGATATATATGCATATTCCCAATACAAATCGCCGTTCTTTTTTTTGTTGCGAAATTTTCCCTGCCATTCTTTTCCCGAAGTGATTGTTTTCCATAAATGGTCAAATTCCTCTGCTGGAATATTGTCTGGTTTTAAGATATTCGGGTTTTTCCCAACTACCTCTTCAGGCGCATAACCGGTTAACTGAGTAAACTTGGGGTTGACGTATTCAATAATGCCTTTTGCGTTGGTGATTACTACGGTGCATGGGCTTTGTTCTATTGCGCGTGATAATTTGCGCAGGTCTTCTTCTGCCCTTAAATGCCCGGACAATTCCTCTTTAAGCCTCTTGTTTTCTTTCACAACTGCTTCTAATGCCTCAAGTGTTTTTTGCATAGTTGTTTTAAATCTCCATTATGATTACAAC
>MHYI01000290.1:2035-2159 GCA_001828295.1 Planctomycetes bacterium RBG_16_41_13
CATAGTGCGGAGATATTCGTAAAAAAACCGGCTTTAGCCATGACTTTAGGTTATTCCGCAACTTTTTAGTTTTCTCCGCGCCTCTGCGCCTCTGCGGTTTTAGCAGAATGGTTTTGTGCTCAGT
>MHYI01000290.1:2220-4559 GCA_001828295.1 Planctomycetes bacterium RBG_16_41_13
AAATTCTTTTAATTGTATTTGTATCTCTTCTGAATGTCTCTCCTTTGCGCATGCTTCTATAATCATTGCCAATTCAGATACGCGATCAAATCCATAGCCACCTCCGGCGCCCTTGATACGATGACTTATTTCCATAATAGTTTCGTAATCGTTTCCCTGAAGGGCTTCCGTCATAATGATAATATCATGGCGTACTCTATCGAGAAAGGAAGGAACGATTTCTTTAAAGTCGGGGATTACCGTAACTACGTTTCTCCCGCTTTGCTCTGCACCGGCATCATCATCCACATCAATATGACTATCTTCCATTTCTTCTGTTTTACTCACCGGTTTTTTAGTAGCAGTATACCTTCTGATAGTTTCCACAAGTGTTTTTTTCTTTATTGGTTTTGTTAAGCATTCATCACATCCGGCATTCAGGCTTTTTTGGGCCTCTTCCTTCAGGGCGTGGGCGGTAAGGGCGACAACAGGGGTTGGGGGCATTCCCTGTTCTCTTTCATATTTTCTGATCTCGCTGGTTGCCGTATATCCATCCATTACCGGCATCTGCAAATCCATTAATACAATATCGTATTTTTTTGCCTTAAATTTTTCTACCCCTGTTTTCCCATTCTCTGCAACATCAATGTTGGCGTTGTTTTTTAAATATGATTGAACGACAATGCGGTTATAAACATAATCTTCAACGAGAAGAATATTTAATAAATCAATATCTTCACGGTTATCCGGCAAGTCTTCTGTTGTTGGTTCCTGAGTGAGAGTTTGTGTCTTTCTCACGGCAAGACTGATGGTATTTAAAAGTTCATTACGTTTTACCGGCTTGACAATATACGATGTGATGCCTAATTTTTTTGCCCTGGCAGAATCGCTGTTTCTGTTGTCGGAGGTAAGCATCATAACCGTTATACCGTGGAGTTCCGGATCGTTTTTAATGTTTTCCGCAACCTGAAACCCATCCATACCGGGCATGCGGCAGTCCAGCAGAAGTACCCAAAAGGGCGTGTCCGCAATATTTGCATCCTTAAGCATCTCCAGCGCTTGTTCTCCGCATGATGCCTCCGAGACAATAGCCCCCCAGCCTGAAAGCGTTTCCTTCAGGATGAAGCGGTTCGTGTCATTGTCATCTAAAATAAGGACTTTGACACCATTTAAATTTACGGGTTGGATTTCTTCCTGCGCCTGCTGTTCTGCCTGTACACGTAATTTTGCAGTAAAGTAAAAGGTACTTCCGTGATCTACTTTACTTTCCACCCGGATTTGCCCACCCATTAATTCTACCAGTTTTTTTGATATGGCCAATCCCAGTCCTGTGCCTCCGTACTTTCTGGTAGTGGATGAATCCACCTGTGCAAATCTCTCGAATATTATTTGGAGTTTCTCCTCCGGTATGCCTATTCCCGTATCCGAAACTGAGAATATCAGTGTGTCCGCTTTTTTTGAGTTTGGGTCATTTACGACCTTTAAAACGATTTCTCCCTTTTCAGTAAATTTGATTGCATTCCCAATCAGATTAATAAATATCTGGCGTAAGCGAACCGGATCCCCCAAAAAGAAGGCGGGAACGTCCTGCGCCATATGACAATTCAACTCAAGTCCCTTTTTATGGGCGCGAACGGCCATAATTTCACAGATATTTTCAACAAGTTCATGCAAATCGAAATCAATATTTTCCAGTTCAATCTGGCCGGATTCTACTTTCGAAAGGTCAAGGATATCATTAATTATCTCCAGGAGGTTTTCTCCTGCTGACTGGAATATCCGGACGTATTTTCTTTGTTCCTGAGTTAGTTGTGTATCCCAGAGCAGGTCCGCCATCCCGGTAATGGCATTCAACGGCGTGCGGATTTCATGGCTCATACTGGCAAGAAATTCGGTCTTTGCAAGGTTTGCGGCAATAGCGCTTTCACTGGCGCGCTCCAATTCCTTCTCTATTTGTTTTCGTTCGGCAATCTCCTGCATGAGAAGTTCATTAGATTTTGAAAGTTCCGAAGTGCGTTCATCAACACGTTTTTCCAGCGTACGGCTGTAATCTTCCAATTGTTCGTGTGATTCCTTTAAATCTTTGTAAAGGTAGGCATTCTCTATGGAAATCGCTAACTGGGCAGAGAGGATTTTTAGTAATTCAGACCGCTTAGGGGTAAATACCCTGGTCGCCAGGTTATTCTCAAGATATAATATGCCCGTCAACTTGCCCTGATTAATTACCGGCGTGCAAAGTATGGATTTTTGTGCGGTGTTTACTATATATTCGTCTCCGGTAAACATCCCCTCCTCTGCGGCATTGTTCAGCGTCACATCTTCATGCGTCCGTGTTACATAATTGATTATTGACAACGAAA
>MHYI01000290.1:4574-4821 GCA_001828295.1 Planctomycetes bacterium RBG_16_41_13
CCACCGGTACGGATTGAAGCACGACGGGACGTCCGTTATCGGCGCTGCCTTCTGCCTCCACATAGAATTTGCCCCCTCTCTCAAGCATTAAAATCCCCCGCCTTGCACCGGCGTTTTCTATGACAATTTGCATAAGCTTTTCGAGGAGTTTATCAAGATTGATCTCTCCCGATATGACTTGTGATACCTTTATTACCGACGTTATATCAAGCGACTCCGACCCCCTGCTTGTCGTATGGGTGCGGGT
>MHYI01000291.1:0-5877 GCA_001828295.1 Planctomycetes bacterium RBG_16_41_13
TAAGTACAAGTAATCAGAAGGCGCTTGGCGATGCCGGCTTTTTTGTCTGTATTAAACTTTCAGGAACAGCAATATGTTGCATAATAAATTTTTATATAGGAACAATTGATTCTGTTTGTCCGGAAATGAATAGTGCATAGGTGTTTCTATTAGAAACACGTAATAATGCGGAATGGCAGGTTCCTGAAAGATTTTAAACACGAAAGACGTAAGGGAAAATTTACTAAAAAGAGAAAAAGATGTATTTGTATTTTGCAGCAATAAAGTAAAGATTTATCAATAAAACAGGGAAAAGACGCTGCACACCTTTTTTTTACTTTCTGTCCAAAATCAATTCACGCCTTTTAAAGCCATAGAGATGCAGGAATGTGCGCTTTGCGGTTTTCTTGCAAACCTTTGCCTTTTGCCGCCAATTCACTGAAAAGCATACAGAAATGCCAAAAATCCTACACTTTTTAAAAAATATGTATCAGTTATAACTGTTTGTAACACTTTAGTTTTTTGAAAAATTGTGACAATGTAGTTGTTCTGAATAACGTCTTGAGTGAGATGTAGTGTGCGTCCTACGCAACCTACCCGCTAAATACCACCCCTGCATCCCCGCCCTGACCTTTACCCACCCACGTAGCTTCCCTGGATACCGGAAAATAGGGGAGGCACAATGATGCAAACGTTTTGCCTCTTACAATACACAATGTGTGCATTGGATGATTTTTTCAAAAAGCTAAATCGTTACTATCAGTTTAATTTTTTGGAAATAACATATGTTTTGTTTTACGAAGCTCCAAAATGTTAAATTTTATGCCCAAAGGGCAGGAAGCATTTAGCCAGGGGCGGCATCTGTCTGGAATCAGAACATTACGTACCACAGCCCCGAACATAACCTGGCTTCTTGCCGGGCTGGGGTGTATCCTAAGCTGGCATAGCCGGAACCAAACAAGCACGAAACGCGAAATACGAAAGGGGAACCACAGATTACACAGATTAAAAAAATTGTCACAGGCGTACAATTGACCAATTTTACCATTAAATATTTTGCCAAAAAGCACGCACTGACGAATGGAAGTGTGCAAAGAAATTACTGATAAGGTACTAAACGGGTATTACGCGGGAGAATATTTATAATGCGGAAAATAATAATCATACTTTCATCTGTTTTTGTTTTTCTTTTAATAACATTGGCCATAGCGCCCTTTGTAATTAACCTAAATAAGTATAAAGACAGGATAATTACACTTGCAAAGCCCTATCTGAATCGGGAGTTTGATTTTGCGGATGTTAAACTTACCCTAATCAGCGGCTTTGGGGTAGAAATCAATGAATTGCGTATTGCGGACAATCCGGAATTTGGAAGTGAAGATTTTCTGTCTTTGCAGAGTCTTCGCATAAAGGTGGCGCTGTTTCCGTTATTAAAGAAAAAAATACAAATCAAAAAGTTGATCATGGATGAACCTGTTGTGCGCCTGGTCCGGAATTCAAAAGGGGAGTTTAATTTTTCTGATATGGTAAGTGATGTCGAAGAAGGTGAAAAGCCGCAGGCAAAGGATGAAAAGAGAAAAGAAAAAAAATCAGGTAATGAAAAAAAACCTGCTAGCGAACATAACATTTTTATGGCGGGATTAATGGTTTCTCAATGCGCCGTATACAATGGGCAGATAAATTTTCTGGATAATTTTGTCCATGATACACCGGTGACGATGGTGTTTGACGCACTAAATATAGAATTAAAAAATGTATCTTTGTATAAACCGATACGGGTATATGTATCTGCCTGTTTACCTGGGAGGACAGAACAAAATCTTTTCATAGAGGGAATGGTTGGGCCAGTAGGAGAAAATATGGATCTTGCGGGTCTTGCTATGGACATTCACGTTTCCGTCCAAAATGTATTTCTCCACAAATTTGCTCCCTATATTCCAGATGGTTTAATGATATCTCCCCTTGAAGGAATATTGTCCATGACGGCAAATATGAAGGGTTCTGTTCATTCAGGATTGGATTTAGAGTCTGTGATTCAGGGCGAAAAACTTGTAATGTCCATAAAAGATTCTAATGAAAAAATACAAAACGTAAATATTACACTGAAAGAAAAGATCAAATATGATGACAGAAAAGGGGATATCGGTTTTCAGCAATTGGATTTGACGCTGAATGATAACAATGTTTCATTAACGGGTACTATAGAAAATGTAAAAACAGATCCGCAATGGGATGCAACCCTTATGGCAAAAATGAATGCACCTGGCGAAGCGTTAGCACTATACCCTGTCCTTAAAGAAGCGTTGCCGCAAGATTTCCAATTCACAGGACCCTTAAACATGGAAATAACTTCAAGCGGAAGTATGGATGCTATGCAAATATCCGGACATACGGAGATGACGGGAGCGGAAATAATCTATGGAGAGATATTTAAGAAGCAAAAAAATATCCCATTTCAAATATCGCTAAAAGCAAATAAAATTGCAGATATCATTCAACTGGAGACTTTTGTAGTTAATTTGCAAAATGCATCCCTTAATAGTTCTGGTTCGATAGAGGGTCTGGCAAACCCTCGTTTTGATTTGGTGAGTACCACGAATGAATTTTCGTTGAAGGGATGGGATGCAATTGTTCCTTTGCTGAAAGAATATGAGCCGGAGGGTTCAGTTAGTATTAAGAATTATATGAAAGGCAATTTGGATGACGCATTCGTGAATCTGCACGTTTCATCCCCTAAACTTTTGTTTAAATTCCCCGCATCTTCCGATAAGAAAGAAGATGAGAATACGAAACAACGCAAAGATGTTGCCGAATTGATTCGTTTTGAACTATTGGCAAAGAAACGAGCGGACAATATCACTGCGGACGGGGGGCTTGAAATGGGGAAGGGGCGTATATTGGATATTAATTTTGAAGAAGCGAAGGGGAAATATAGTTTTCAGGATGATATTTTGAAAATACAGAGCTTTCAAATGCGTACCTTTGAGGGAGATATTTCACTGACAGGAAACTATGACTCCAAAAGTATGCAGTGGGATGCAAGCCCTGTAGTAAATGCGGTAAAAATAGAAGGAATTGTTGATGCTTTTACTCAATACCGCGGCATGATGAAAGGGGTTTTTTCCGGATCGTTTGACATGGGCGGTTCTCTGGGGAAAAACGATAAAATGGTAACGAATGCTGATGGGTCGTTTCGTTTGTTACAAGGAGAGATCGAAAACGTAAATTTTATGGAAACGATAATAGATTCTCTTTTGGGGATAAAAGAAGTTTACAAATATGCAGGGGAAAAGAAAGATGTGCTGGAAAAATATGAGGTAACACGATTTGATGCTCTCGATGGTGAATTTTCTCTTTTAAATGATATGCTTGATTTAAAAAAGTGTTATCTGGAAAATGTTTATACCCCTGATGCGCCAGGTTCAGATGCAAGCTAAAGGGGGATATCAATGTTGATACCGGCAACCTTGATTTAAGCGGCAAAGTTATATTGTCTTCGGAACATTCAGAAAAATTGACTAAGAAGGTGAAACCCTTAAAGGCGCTTCTCAATGAAAAGGGGAATATTGTCCTGCCCGTTACCGTTACCGGGACGATGAGTAAGCCAAAACCATTGCTGGATACAAGTTATGTACTCAATGCGATGATGAATTATTATGGAAAGGAAGAACTCGGGAAAGGACTGGACAAGTTAAAAGAGAAACTTGGCTTGGAAAAACTCGGTTTGGAAAAGCTCGGTCTGGAAAAATTGTGGCAAAAAGATTAACACTGATTTAAAAGAAGAGAAGAACAGATCGTTCCACTAAGGTTGATAGAGAATTATCAACGCTTACTGTTTAAGCACCTCATTCATACTGCCGCTACGGTATCCTTCTATATCAAGAGTGACGTACTTATATCCTATTTCCTTAAATGTATTGATTAATTCAGTCCTTTTGCCGTTTTGTAATAATTTGGGAAAGTCTTCCGGCAGTATCTCAATTCTTGCTATGGTATCGTGATGCCTGACGCGAAATTGTCGCAGCCCGATGCTTCGCAAATAATCTTCTGCGGCGGCGACTAGAACTAATTTGCCTTCGGTAATGGCTTCCCCATAGGGGAAGCGGGACGACATGCAGGCGTACGATGGTTTATCCCAGTTCGAGAGATTGAGGTAATGTGATATTTCGCGTATATCTGATTTTCTGTATCCGAGATCCTTTAAAGGGCTGCGTACGCTGAGTTCCTTTGCGGCTTCAAGCCCTGGCCTGTGTTCACTTGTGTCGTCAAAATTGGCGCCATCCGCAACATTTTTGAATCCCTGTGCCCTTGCAATGTCTTTCAGTTTTCCAAATAATTCCGATTTGCAAAAATAACACCTGTTCGTGGGATTTTCCGCAAAGCCCTTAATATTAAGTTCGCTGGTATGGATGGTCATATGGGAGATACCAATCTCCTTTGCTATTTTTGTCGCCTCTTCATATTCAAATGCAGGATATGTTTCTGAACGGGCAGTGACTGCCATGGCTTTTCCGCCTAAAACATCAAAACAAACTTTTGCGACAAGCGAGCTGTCCACTCCCCCTGAAAAAGCAACGACAACACTTTCCAGTGCCTCTGCATAGTTTCTTAATTTATTAAGTTTTTCTTTCGTATCCATACTATTCGACGGTGATCAAATTTTTAATTTCAGCAAGGTGTATTTGAATATATTCCACTGAAAATTTACGATAAATCCAGCATTTTCTGGATAGCGGAATGTGCCTTTTGCGCGATATCCTCAGCGACCTTAACTTCATATACAAGGTCTTCCAAAGCCCACAATACCTTTTCCAGGTTAATGAGCTTCATATTTGGACAATCGGAAAGCGGTGTAACTGCGAAAAATGTTTTTTGCGGGTTCTCTTTCTTTAGGCGATGTAAAAGACCGATCTCGGTTCCGATTATAAATTTGCCTGCACTGGATTCCCTGCAATATTTTGCGATTCCAGTCGTACTTGCAACATGGTCAGCCAGCTCAATAACATCAGGTGTACATTCAGGATGCACCACGATTTTCGCCTGTGGATGTTCCTTTTTTGCTTTTACAATATGTTCCGCCAGTATCCTGTGGTGTGTTGGGCAGTAGCCTTCCCAAAGAATCATGGGACGGTTGAGCTGTTTTGATACATACCCTCCCAGACTCTTATCCGGAACAAACAGTATTTCCTGTTCTTTGGGAAATGAAGATACGATTTTTATTGCGTTAGATGACGTGCAACAGATATCGCTCTCTGCTTTTACTGCGGCTGTACTGTTTACATAGCAAACAACTTTTGCACCGGGGTACTCCTTTTTTTTCAGAATAAGTTCCTTCCGGGTAATCATATTTGCCATCGGGCAGCCTGCATTTTCATCAGGCAAAAGCACCAATTTGCCAGGACAAAGAATTGATGCGGTTTCTGCCATGAAGTGTACCCCGCAGAAAACGATCATTTCAGCCTCCGTCCTGGCCGCCTGTTGTGATAATCCCAGAGAATCCCCGGTGTAATCGGCAATATCCTGCACTTCACCCCTTTGATAGTTGTGCGCAAGTATTATTGCATTTCTTTTCTTCTTTAATTCTTTTATTTTATCTATTATTAATGTAGTCAAACTGTAGGTGTTTTCTTGATGTTATTGTATTGAGATGCCTTTTCATGCCAGTGTTTGTTTCTGAAAAACATGGCGTAAACACTATGAAAGTGAATAATAACACAGTGTGATGTGATTTTAAATACTTTTTTTATGTAACTCTTTCGCCAAATGGTTATAAGTATAGGGAATGTGTTACTGTTTTTTGTAACACTTTAGTCTTTTGAGACGGGAAATTGTCATATGTAGTGCGACGAGGTTCGTCGCACTATTTGAGCAGACCCTATTCCTTATCGCACAACGTTT
>MHYI01000291.1:5958-9478 GCA_001828295.1 Planctomycetes bacterium RBG_16_41_13
TCAAATATACCGCCTGGCAAAGTGAAATTGACTCGTATTTGTCAATGTGATATAGTGGGTTTTGTCATGCCGGAAACAGTATTCCTGCGATTATTATGGTAAAAGCGGCGGAATATCTTGCATGTTATTGATAGAATATGTTTCTTAGTTGAATGTATGCCAGGCGCAGAATGCAGATAAAAAGATTATGTTGCCGCATAATCAGAAAATAACAATAAATTTACTTATTATCGTTATGCTCAATGGGGACGTTTCTTACTATTTTATTTGAGGAGGGAATTGCATTATGAAGGGCAAAAACTACATCAATGGCGCATTTGTTGATAGTGCTTCAGCGGAAGTGTTTGAAAGCAGAAATCCGGCGCATTGTGATGAGGTGTTAGGGACATTTCCCCTTTCTTCTGCAGATGACGTCAATAATGCGGTGCTGGCGGCAAAGGCCGCTTATGATACATGGAGAAAAATTTCACGGATAAGACGCGGCGAATATCTTGATGAATTGGCGCAGTTGCTGAAAAAAGACAGAGAAGCCATCTCTCAGTTGGTATCGAAAGAGTGCGGCAAAGGGATTGCGGAAGGGCGTGCGGATGTAACGGAAGGCATTCACATGGTTCAATATATATTTGGCACAACAAGGATGCCGCATGGCGATATTATTGATTCGGAAATTGTTGAAAAAGACTCCTTCATGCGACGGAGGCCAAAAGGTGTTGTTGCTGCAATTACGCCATGGAATTTTCCCTTTGCGATTCCACTGTGGCTGATTTGTCCCTCTGTTGTGGAAGGGAATACCGTTGTGTTAAAACCGTCCCGGGAGACGCCTTGCGTCGCTAACAAAATTGCTGAATATGTGCATGCGGCAGGATTTCCCCCCGGAGTAATTAATGTAATACATGGAGGTTGTGGAGATGCGTTGGTAAGACATCCCGATACGCAGGTAATATTGTTTACCGGTTCATGCGAAGTTGGCGAAGGGATAAGGAAGATTACCGCTGAATCCTATAACAAAATGTGTGCCTGCGAGATGGGGGGGAAAAATGCGATAATAGTTCTCGATGACGCCAATATGGAGATAGCGGTGAATGCCTCTATTCTCAGCGCCTTTAAAACTTCAGGGCAGAGATGTACTTCCGCAGGCAGGTTGATTGTACATGTGAATGTGCTTGAAGAATTTGAAAAGAGGTTTGTTGAACTTGCAAAACGGATAAAGATTGGCAACCCTCTTGACGAAGAGGTATTTATGGGACCAGTTATAAATCAAGCGGCAACGGAAAAGATTATGCGATACAATGATTTGGCAAAGAAAGAGGGGTCAGCGGTACTGCTTGAAGGTTTCAGGCTTACCGGAGGAGTATATGATAAAGGGTATTTTATGTCTCCTTTTGTGTACCGGATGCAAAATAATCCAAAGTGCCGGGTTCTTCAGGAGGAGGTCTTTGGGCCTCATGTTGCAATTATTCCTGTAGAAAGTATTGATGACGCTATTAATGTATATAACAATACAGAATATGGCCTTTCCTGTGCAGTAATTACGGAAGACTTTAGAAAGGCAAGAAGGATAAGAGAAGATTGTGAATACGGACTTGGGTACGTTAATTTGCCTACAATAGGCGCGGAGGTACATTTGCCGTTTGGGGGACTGAAAAAGAGCGGGACCGGTCTCCCTTCAGCAAGCACTTTGATAGATGCGGTAACACACCGCACGGCATGGACGGTGAATCATGATGTAGAAATAAAAATGGCTCAGGGTCTTAGCGCTAAATTATCTTAATACTTATCACCATTTACTTAATCTTGAGAGCATTACTATTAAACATCTGACGGAATTAGCAGAAAACGTATCACGAAAATGGCGATGGATAATTGCGGTTGCATATATCATTACCATCTATGCCTTCCTGCCGTTTGCTCCCGCGATTTGGAGGTTTGCACTGCGGCTGCTGGGAGAAAAAGTAAACTATTTGGGCGGGATACTCGTAAGTATCGTGGGAGCGTATTTACTTTACTTTTTAGTTTACCGGAAAAAAACAAGGAATGTTTCTGTTTATGCGGCGTTTTTTGTGATATTTCTGGCATGCTTTGTTTTGTTGAAATATATGTGTGTAAATGGCGCGGAAAGATTTCATCTGCTCTTTTACTGGATTTTAAGCGGTGTTCTGTTCTGGGCGTTAAGAATAGACGTTCAAAATAAATTAATCTATGTGTATACAACCCTTTTGGTATGTTTGGTAGGCGCAGTTGATGAGTTTATTCAGGCAATTTTGCCGATGAGATGCTTTGATGTGAGGGATATAGTGATGAACTGGTTTTCAGGAGGATTGGGGATGCTCTTTATTGCGTTTGTCTTACAGCCAGTTTGGGATGCTGCAAAGGAAGGAAAGAGGGCGTTGCTTTAAAAATTTTTATACGCAGC
Organism: Planctomycetes bacterium RBG_16_41_13; assembly: GCA_001828295.1. The sequence goes on from MHYI01000291.1 coordinate 8,372, forward strand.
GCATCTTCACAAGTGAGTCACATTTTATAAGAAATGCCTGTATCCACAGATTACGCAGATTTCACCGATGAAAATATCCATAGTCTGTGTAATCAGTTAAATCTGTGGTTTTTTCTCTTTTTTGCGGTCAGAGATTTTAGCCCTTGGCTAATGAATATTACTGTGGTTGGTTACAAAAACCTGCCTGGTTTTTCTTTTTGATCGTAAATGAGTCAAGCTGTTTTTGGGTTTCTTCAGAAGCTCTGCGATCGAGCCATTTCCCGGGAGTCTCTCCCTTGCCCATCTTGTACATGATAAACAGATAACCAAAGCCTCTCAGGAAATAGTTTCCTTCAACTGCTGCGCTGTGCCAGTGATTCCTGAGAAGTTTTGCATTGTGGCGTGTTACGGCAATAATATCTACCGGCAGGAAATAATCGCTCAGAATGCTGAACAGATTGAACCCTATCGGAAGAAACGGTTTCCCTTTTTTTGCCGAATCGGATACCAGAAGCGCCATATAGCGGCTGGGCTTGAGTATGCGGTGGACTTCCCGGATTACCTGTTCCAATGCTGCGTAATATTCCCCGGAAGTGGCTTCTAATTCTCCAATACAGTTTTCTTTTCCTGAATAAGTGATGTGGGTCGAATAGGGAGGATCGATAAAAACAAAATCGGCTGTTGCCTTTTCTATGGGGATTTTCCGCGCGTCCGCCTGTTTAATATCTTTGCGTGTTGGATTAAGATCAAACCCTAATGCCTCACGGTTTAGCTCCTTAGCAACATCGAGGGTTGTGCCTGCGCCGCACATGGTGTCAATTACAACGTCGCCCGGTCGTGTATATCGCTGCAAGAGGTTCCAGATGATATAAGAAGGAGTGGCTCCCTTGTAGTTCTGGGCATGTTCCTGTTCACGAAGATAGTGCTGGGAAGGAAAATCCCAAAGCGTCAATGTCTGCAACCAGATTTTTTTATTCATTAATTAGAGTCTCTTGAAATGTGTTGCGCTTGCTTTAAAATATTGCATGGTTAAAACAGGAAGGGGGCAGCCGTCATTTATTTTTGCGCGGTCTTCCTGGTGGCAGCGCCTTTATTCTTCTCCCCAGGAGTTTTTCAAATTTCTTGATA
>MHYI01000291.1:9504-11095 GCA_001828295.1 Planctomycetes bacterium RBG_16_41_13
CGTCATTGAACATTTCTGTATATTTTTAATGATTTGTTCGTCATCTTTTTCTCTTAAATATTCTGACCAATCTTCGATTTCGGCGTTTAAATAGCAATCGTAAGATAAAATACCGTCTCTCTTTTGGGTCACATGACTGTATGCGCTCGACCATTTATACCTGTGTGGTTTTCTTACGATGCCGGCGCGGACAGGGTTGTTTTCTATATACCGGACAGCAGCGTAAGCGTGTCTTTGATCAAGAATGCAAGAATAAAATCTTCCTTGCCAGAGATGTCCTTTCTCATTTCGTTTACGATTAAAATATTGTGAATATCTCATGTGAAGCAAATTTAATGCGCGTGAAAGAGAATCCTTTTCGGCAGGTACACAAACGAGGTGAACATGGTCGGGCATAAGGCAATATGCCCATATCTTCAGAGAGTATTCATCGGCATACTCATGAAGCCATTGCATATAAAGCTCATAGTCATCCTCTGTTTCAAAAACAGGCTTTTGATAGTTGCCTCTTTGCGTTACATGATGAGGGTAACGCGGGGCTATGATTCGTGCGATTCGTGCCATGAAAAAATAATAATCCTTTTAATTTAAAATGTCAAAGAAAAAGGGTAGCTGTCCCTATTATTACCCCTATTATCACCGTAATTATAAGAAAAAAAAGACCCCAATAAATTTTTACCATTATTAGGGTCTTTTGCGTCTTAATTATAACAATATTTTTAATAGTACTCTATATTTTCAATATACAACATTAATAGTATTTTATATACGGCAAAATATACGAGTATGCTTAATAAATATATTTATAATTTGACTACTTTTGTGGCTTTGTAGCCTTTTTGGTCTTTTACGACTTCAAACTCTACTTTATCTCCTTCTGCAAGAGTTCTAAAACCCTCGCATTCGATTGCAGTCTGATGTACAAATACATCTTCTCCATTATCCTGAGAAATAAAACCAAAACCTTTTGAGTCGTTAAACCATTTAACGGTCCCGCGCGGCATTCTTAAAATCACCCCCTTTCATAATTAAAAAAATTAACATTAGAAACTAAAAAAGCTACAAGGTTGTAACCCCTTGTAGCCTCGTTATACACTTCCCTATATGCAACGGTATGGTACAGCACAACCAATCATAAAAAGCAATATTATCACACTTTATCATTAAAGCAAGAGAAATTATTGTTTTAATCATGGTAATTTCAAAGCAGAAAGAAACAACAGAAAAAGAAGGGGATGTTTGTGGTATTTAAACCATCTGCGCTGGTTGCGTTTTTATAAAAAACAGTAACACTTTGATTTTTGAGAAAAGATGATTGGTAATAGGTCGCGTGGTGTGTAGAGCAATCAATCCCCCCGTAATCTGGACAAGCCAAAACCAATTTCTACTCTACCGTAACTGGTGATGCCAATTATTTTTTCTAAAACGTAGCTAATTTGTGAAGATAAAACCCAGAGAATTATTTTAATGATATAAATAACTTTGGTTTTGTCTAATATTTTATTGAATTTGAAACCTATTATTGGTAATATCCCTACTTCCGTTTACTTATTTAGGAATTATTTTGAACGTTTTTAAGGAGTTAGTATGG
>MHYI01000291.1:11175-13645 GCA_001828295.1 Planctomycetes bacterium RBG_16_41_13
ATAAAATCGCAGGTCTGTACATGCAGGGAAGTAGTTAGTTAGTTTCGGTTAACACTCCCGGATATTTTTTAATAAATCATTTTTAAATTCATGCGCGGTATGACGTGAATCTGTTAAAAAGGTAAATGCATGACCCACTGCCAACCCATATACAATAATGGGAAGGTAATGATACATTCCGGAAAATCTCACCTTTCCTTTTACCTGCAATCATTCCCAGTCGTTGTTGCCGTTTTCGTATAATTATTTGCCATGCGAAACGGCTTTGTTTATGACGATATGTTTACAAGAAGAAATAATTATTTAATAGATTTTTGGGCTAGATACAACGCGTTTTTCACTAAGGGATATTTTGCTGCTTCGGGGAGAGATGCTTAGCTATCGCCCAATAGCTATCTTTCCCTTTTGCTGCTATCCTGTTCTTTTGTTTAAAGAAATTATATGTTTTGCCACCTGACCAAAGAGACAACATTAATAAGGAAAAAATAGGGGATTCACCATATTTTCCCGTGAATCCCCTGTGTAAATTTTCGCAATACGGATATTTGAATTTCCTTTAATTCATCGTACCCTCAAGAAATCCTTCCAGTTTTCTACTGCGAACCGGATGTTGAAGTTTACGAAGGGCAATAGCTTCAATCTGCCGGATACGTTCGCGGGTTATATTAAACCTCTTTCCGATTTCTTCCAATGAATGTGTGTATCCATCACTAATTCCAAAACGTAATTTGATAATCTCCCGTTCGCGGTAACTTAACGTATCAAGCACCTTTTGTATTTGCTCTTTTAATAAAGAACGCTGGGCAAGAAATATAGGGGCGTCTATTTTTTTGTCCTGAATAAAATCCTCAAACATTGTTTCTCCATCACTGCCAATTGGTGTTTCTAATGATATAGGCTGTGTTGTTATCTGAAGCAATCTATATATTTCAGGCAATGGCGTATTGGTATCCCTTGCAATAGCTTCTAACTGTGATTTTTCCGCAGATGATCCCTGTCCGGCTTTGGCCACGTAAGTAGACTTATTAATTACATCCATCATATGCACAGGGATTCGTATTGTTCTTACTTTTTCTTCTGTTGCCCTGATAATAGCTTGTTTTATCCACCATGTGGCATATGTGCTGAATTTAAAACCCATCCGGTAGTCATATTTGTCCACGGCGCGCATAAGCCCTGTATTACCTTCCTGGATAAGGTCGTGAAAGGCCATGCCACGTTTTCTATATTTTTTTGCGATACTTACTACCAGTCGTAAATTTCCCTCTGAAAACCGCTTTCTTGCCATCACATATTCATTGTAAATGGAATTAATAGAAAAAATAATTTTTTTCAACTCTTTTACCGGCATTGCAAACAATGCCTGTATCTCATTGATATCACAAGAAAGTTCTTTGCATAATTCCCTTTTAAAATTACGATGGACAGTGCGTTTTTTATTATAATCCACAATTGTCGATAAAACCTCCAGCAATTCCCGCATAACTGGCAGTATGGTTTCCGACCGTACACTAATGGATTCTAACTCTTTAATCGCCATTCTCTTTCTTACGAGAATATTTTTATGCACCCTCAGCTTTTTATCCCGAGCAATATTTCCCCTGCGAATCTTTTCATAATCTTTTAAATTGCTTTCTATGCTCTTTCTGATATTGCTGGTAACCGTATGAATCTGCTCAACAACTTCATCCCGGTTTTGTTCTCTTGCCGCTGATAATTCAACAAATTGAACAAGCTCTGATTCACTTTCCACTCCTTCCAGCAGTCGTATATACATCTCCAGGGCATAATCAAAACCCAGCACCTTGCGATGGAGCAGTCTGCTCATAACCCGTATCTTCTTCGCAAGGTAGATTTCTTCTGCTGGGGTAAGCAGTGGTATTTTTGCCATCTCATTTAAATATAATCGTACAGAATCATAATCGCGGCTCTTTTCCTCTTCATGGTTCCATTCTGTTATTTCTTCATCAACCGGGTTATTTTCGTTGTTTATTTGCTCTAAACGTTCTGTTTTTTGTTTTAATATGGTCATAACACTATTTTATTGAGTTAAGTGAATAAAATAAAATAATCATCTACATGTATTATATAACATAATTTATTTACTAAATGTTCTCATGGAATATATATTTTTACCATTTTACAAGTTTTCTGTATTGTCAATCAGATAATCTTTTCTGTTGTGTAACTCAATAAAGTCCGGGTCAAACCCCACTCTCACCCATAGCAGCATCACTAATACTTTGAAAATTTTGTTATAACCGGTGTATAACATTTTAGTTTGCGAAAAGTTACGATAATTTTTTGATTGTGCTAAAATATAATTTGGCAAAATCGTCTTAACTCAAAAACGATCGGAGTTTTTTTATTATTTGGCAATTTCTTCCAGGCAGAATCTCTCTGCCCCCTATTTCGATACATAATTCTAATGAAGTTTTTTTTATTCAAATTATTAAATAAGCGCGGATTA
>MHYI01000292.1:0-2676 GCA_001828295.1 Planctomycetes bacterium RBG_16_41_13
GTCAGGCATCGCGTCCCTGGCGTTTGTGGAGAGATTGACCAGGACTTGCACAATCTGATAACTGTCTGCCGTAGTAAAACATTCTTTTTCTGAAAAAAGAGTTCTTATTTCAATGTCCTTGCCGATCATTACCTCCAGCAATGACACTGCGTCCTTTATAACGGCATTCGTGCTGACCGGTTGTAAATGCAGCACCTGTTTTCTGCTGAAGGCGAGGAGACCGCCGGTTAATTTTTCCGCCCTTTCCGTGGCAATGAGTATTTTTGAGAGGTATTGCTGCAGTTTGTCATTTTCCGCTATCTCCAATTGCATCACACTTGCGTATCCTACGATTGCCATAATGATGTTATTAAAATCATGGGCAACGCCGCCGGCAAGCTGTCCAATCGATTCCAGCCTTTGCGCATGGTACAGTTGTTCCTGTAATTTTTTCTGCTCTTCCGCCGCTTCCTGACACCTCTGATTTGTTTCTGATAAAAGATAATTGGTGCTTTGAAGCTGTCCCAGCAGTTCTTCTCTCTGAAGTTCCAGCAAACGTTTATTCCACACCCTGTTAATGGCGCTGATAATAACGTCCGGGTTGAGGGGCTTTGCAAGGTAATCATGGGCGCCCAGCCGGATAAATTCCGCGGCGGTGTCTACGGAGGGATATCCGGTGATTACAATGACGGCTATTTCCGGTTTTATCTTTTTGATATTTTCAACCAGGTTCACCCCGTTTATATCAGGCATCATTATATCGGTGACCACCACATCGTAGTCGCATCGTTTGAACATCTCTAATGCATCCCTGCCGCAATTGGCAGTCTCTGCGTGGAATCCTTCATCATTTAAACTTATTTCAAAGAGGTTCGTTATCATGGTTTCGTCATCGACGATGAGGATTCTGGGAGTTTTGTTCAGCATCTCCAGGTCCCGGACAATCTGGCGTTGTTTTGCAGAGGCATGGAGGCAACTCATAACGGCCTTTGGTTCGAGTGAATTTATTACGTAATCAAAACCAAGTCCCTTACGCGCCTCGGTTATGGAGTCAATATCTGAATGGTTTGTAGCAAGGATAACAACCACCTCCGGATTGAGTCTCCTTGCATCCGAGATTATCTTTATGCTTTCAATGAGGGGTATTTTTGTATCCATAATAATTGCATCAAAAGGTTCATCCGGCAATGCTTCTACGCCTTCTTTTCCATATAATGCAAATATCGCTGTGTATCCCTCTCTTTCCAAAGCAGGCGGCAACGAGTCTTCTGTAATTCCCTCTTCTTTACTACGAATAATTACTATTTTCTTCACGGCGATGACCATAATTCACTCCTTTTGCGAGGTACGATTTACGAATTACGATTTACGAAGTACGAATTACGATTTAAATACCAAATCGTACCTCGTAAATCTTAAATCGTACCTCGTAATTCGTAATTCGTAAATCCCAATTTCCGGTAGGCAGCGCCTCCCTACCGAAGATTATAAATACTTAACAATTTATAGATAATAGAATACTGTAGCAACAACTGTACCGCTTAATTGATTAACAAACAATATATTAAAGAAAGGCATTTCGCATAAGCACCTAAAATGTTGTATTACAAGTGGTAAAAAATTGATGGAGAGTTTATTTTTTACCATTATGTCAGGACAAGTAGCAACCTTTTTTTGGCAATAATCAACCACTTTTTGTTACAAACAAAGGTATTTCATCCTGAAGCCTAACATGGACAAGCACGAAATGCGAAAGGGGAACCACCGATTTCACCGATTACACGGATTAAAAAAAACGTAAGGACGGGGAGTATGGGGTGTGAAAGTATTGCAATTTGGAAGTGTCATTGCATAGATTAAGAAAATTTGTAAGGACACGGGGCACTGTGTTCCTGCTTACTTTTAAGGGACTATTTAAGTATTTCCACAGCCACTCCCATTTCTACTGTATCGGAGATAAAAGAAACGGTGCCGGTATGGTCAGGGCAATAACAGTATCCACCCGGAATTGGCCATTCGATACAAGTACATCTTGGGTCTATCCGCGGGTCAAAATTAATAAAACACCAGGCAGGTTTCGTTGTTGCTCCAATACCCACACCATGTAAAAGTCTTTGAAAGTCCATATGGTTATTACTAATAGGTGTCTGGTGTGTACGTAATGAGTCTATGGTTAGGTAGAAAACTATGGTTATTATAAGGAAGGCGATGGCGCTTAAGACAAAAAAGGCGTTTTTATTCATTATTAATAATAAAAAATTTAACCACAAAGGGCACAAAGATTAACCACAAAGGGCACGAAGATAATCATTAAGGACGAGAAGGACGAGAGGAAAATAAATACAAAGTTCACAGCGTTCCGTTTATTACCCTTTGTATTCCGTCTTTTAGTTTGATAACGTTAAAATTCATTAATAACCCCAGTTTGTAATTCCCTAACTTCAGATAGGTGAGGGTTTGTGCAAGGTGAATATTATTTAATGCGTCAACACTTTTTATTTCAAGCACCAATTTATTCTCTACCAACAAATCTATCCTGTAGCCACATTCTAATTGTACTTCTTCAAAAAACAGCGGCATCGGTTTTTCTTTTTCTACAAAAAGTCCTGATTTGCTAATTTTGTAATACATACACTCTTTGTATGCGCTTTCCAGCAAGCCGGGACCAAATGCATTATGTATTTCTATTGCTATCCC
>MHYI01000292.1:2700-3887 GCA_001828295.1 Planctomycetes bacterium RBG_16_41_13
TTCAGTCATTGTGTCCTCTGTGGTGAATCTTTGTGCTCTTTGTGGTGAATCTTTGTGCTCTCTGTGGTTAGTCTTTGTGCCCTTTGTGGTTAAACTTTATGTACTTTGTGGTTATGATTTTCGTGAAGGGGATATTTCGTTAGAGGCAAACTGAATTAAACTCGTCTTAAATTCAGCCATGGGGAAATTTTTACCGGGGCATGCAGTTCCTTTTTGATGAACCTGACTATGTAATATGATGTTCGACAAGGGGATGTCATATTTCGAGGAAAGATAACGGGTCAACCTGACCAGCGAATCAAATTGGTCCCCGGAAGGTTTCCCTCCGTTTTCGAAATCACCCACCAGGCAAATGCCTATCGCCACCTGGTTGCAATCCATATTTGCCGTATGAGCGCCATGAATTTGCTTCTTCCAGCGATTTCCCACCTCTACTTCTCCGTCGCCTGAAAGGGTTCCGTTGCCAATAACAAAGTGATATGCCAATCCATGCTCCCACCCTTTCTGTTCTCTATGATAAGTATCAAACCGGGTTGCATTTCCTGTCTCTGAAGCGCTATGGTGTATAACAATATATTGCCACGGCCTTTCCTTTGTACCTACCGCGCAAATTTGGGATATTTTTTGCGCAAATGCTGTTCTCAGCATATCGTTTTCAGATATCACCGTTCTTACCTCTGCAGAACTGCTGCTAAGAAGAGGCAGCGCACCAAGAATACCTCCTGCTGCAACAATCATTGTTAACGATACATATTGAATAATCTTCTCGTATGTACGATTTTTCAGTGTATTCATTACGGTATAAATAAAAAAACCCTGCTACGGAATAAAATAAACGTTATACAGTTTTCTATTCGGTAGCAGGGCTTTCTTTACTGTTAAGCGGTTTTACGAAATTTCCCTCTTCATCTTTCTGCGGATTTTTCGCTTTGCGCCTTATGCGCCGCTGAATACGTTAAAGATCCTTTGCTTTGCGTCCCAGCCTCACGACTGGTTTGCCTTTATCAATAGTTACTATAAAAAAGAGCAATTTCGTTAGTGGTTACATTATAAAATCATTCATTTTTTTGTCAATAATTAATTTGCCGTCAAATAAAGAGTAACACTTTAGTTTTTTGAAAAACTCCAGGCGGGTTCAGGTTTGCAACCTGAACCCCCACGTTTTATATTGTTCCTGACTGCTAGTA
>MHYI01000292.1:3990-4239 GCA_001828295.1 Planctomycetes bacterium RBG_16_41_13
CCTCGTCGCACTACATGAATTTGGTGGGCTTAGCTATCAAGTGCGGAACGGGCAGCAACCTTCGTCATGTTGAACGAAGTAATAGTGTTACTACTGTCTTTATTCAATTTTACCATTTTGCAGAACACGGCGAAGCAATGCTTCACCCTCTTCCTTTTTTTGGGAAAGAAATGTTGCTGCCAGGAAATGTTTTTCCTGCAACCATGATGTAAAGTATCCGTTTTCGTTTTGAAAGGTATGGATGGCATT
>MHYI01000292.1:4447-4523 GCA_001828295.1 Planctomycetes bacterium RBG_16_41_13
TTATCCAGAATGATCTTTTCGTGAAAAAATTTCAGGCTTTCTTTCACAAGAGAATCCTCCGGCAAATACCGCACTA
>MHYI01000292.1:4732-4874 GCA_001828295.1 Planctomycetes bacterium RBG_16_41_13
GCGTCTTCCGCAGTTTCAAATTCCCAAATATCTATGGAAATCCTATTCCCTGTATCATCTCCGTACTCCGCATTCGTCACCCGGATAAACGAATACGCTAAATACAGTTCCGCGCCTCCATTTATATATTCATATAATTTTT
>MHYI01000292.1:4954-6351 GCA_001828295.1 Planctomycetes bacterium RBG_16_41_13
ATTTTTACCAACCTTTCTTTTTTTACCGTAGTTTGCGGCTGTATTCCTTCCACGATAATAGCAGAAGTCCCTAAAACGGGGCAGACCTTTTCACAGAAACCGCATCCCACGCAAACGTCTTCTCTCACAAAAGGCCTGCGAATTTCCCTGCCTTGTTCGTCCACATAGATATTAAAATGGATCGCCTTTGTCGGAACAGGGCACACCTCTTCACATACGCCGCAATTAAAATCCTGCCATTCCTTCTTCAGTTCAGGAAGACGTGAATAGCCTACCCAGGGAATACATCTGTTATGGTCTATCCTGGCCTTTCCTAACGCGACCCACCGTTTTTCTTCGAGCGGCAATGGTTTTATAGCCCCTGACGGACATACCCGTGTGCACAACACACATCCATAATCACAATATCCTATCCGGGGGATTAATTGCGGCGTCCATATGCCTTCAATGCCATATTCCAATAACACAGGATGCAGTCCGTTCGTTTTGCAAACCTTCATACACTCCCCGCACCGTATGCAGCGGGCAATAAATTCTTTTTCATTCACAGCGCCTGGCGGACGAATTATGGAAACGTTTTCCTTGTTTATTTTTTTCCGGTAGTTTAATTTCAGAAAAGGGGCGATTGCGGCGCCGGTAATCCCGCTTACAACAAATGCCCTCCTGGAAAGGCTGATGGCGTGTTTTTGCAAAGAAGGCTGAAACCTCCTGAAAGTGACGCTCTGTTCAGGACACACCTTCCTGCAGGTCATACACAAAATACATTCTCCCTCTTTCGTGCTTTTCCCATCGCTTTCTATTGCGCCCATACCGCATTTTTCAACACACAAACCACAGCTTGTGCAGGTTGATGAAACATTCCGTTTAAAGAATGACCAGTCAGAGAAAAGAGCAAACAGCGCACCCATCGGGCAAATATTCCTGCACCAGTAACGCCGCAACACCATTCCAAAGGCAATGATGCTCACAAAGGCAAACAAAAGGATTCCGTGTGAACGGAAGAAAGGGGCATGCCAGGCAAAAAGGATTTTCCGGAAAAAGGCATGAAAAAAGGAAAATACATACCCCAAAAGGGGAATATGTTCCAAATAAGCAAAAAGGGAATCGCCCAGATGGATAATATAAGGATGAATGCTCATTGCGAATACGCTTGTCGCGATGGAGAGGGGATCAAACCATCCGGCGCATTGCAGCCCCAGGAGCAGGCTTAATAAAAGAAATGCAAGGAGGTAGTATTTCAGACGTCTCCTGTCATAGAGAATCCTTTGCGCATGTTTTCGAAAGCCGGCAAAAAAACGATCTGTGATATCTATTGTTGTTCCCAGAGGGCAAATCCACGCGCAGAAATAGCGCCCAAAGGGTATCGTTAACAATAAGACAATGAATGCAGGCCAGTA
>MHYI01000293.1 GCA_001828295.1 Planctomycetes bacterium RBG_16_41_13
AAGGCGTATTGCTTTTATAAATTTACCGGTTACATATTTATAAGCGTCTTCAATTTCCTCTTCTTTTACCCTGAATTGTTCCGGAGAAAGAGGCGCCTTGTCAAAACGTTTGCCATATGCGGCAATGGCCTTGTCGCCATTTTTTTTTACATCTTGAATGATTTTGAGTACGGTTGTTCTGATGTCTGAAGAACTGTTTAAAGGGTCTAAGCCTTGTTTGATTTTTTGAATCTCCAGGCTTGCATCGCATTCCCATGTTTTAAGGATCCGCATCATTCATTATCCAAAAAATTAACGAGGCCGGTGGCCTCGTGTTATAAAGACTATAGAAAAAAAATGTTGAAAAAAAATTATATTTCCTATGGTAAATGTTGTCAAGGAAAATGAAAAGACGTTCATCAAGAGCAAGGACTGGTCATTCATGGATATTGTTTGATGCCGAATCATTGTCACCTTGAAGGGAGGAATTCGGCCATCACTACATGAAACAAATAAGCTTGCAAATCAGAAATAGGGTTTCTATAATGCAAACATGCCACTGGTAAAATGATCAATCCCGGCAAAATTGTCCAAACATCTCAACCAGTTAAATCGGGCATTTTCAGCTATTTCCCCCTCCTTCGCTTAAATAATTCCGCTTGTATAAAGGCTAATAGTCATATAAATAAGTACCATGGATACTGTTTACCACTTAGACCTGAATAGCAAAAACATACAAGGGGCGAAGATCGCTTTATTGCCAGGCGACCCCTTTCGGTCCCAAATTATTGCAGAGAGCATTTCGAAGACATACGGAACCGGCAACGAGAAACTCGCCTGGAAACGCGAGTATTGTTCGTATCTTACTGAGGTGAATGAACAAAAAATCCTCATTACCTCAACGGGAATCGGAGGACCCTCCGCATCAATCGCCGTAGACGAGCTGGCACAATTGGGGATACAAACTTTTATCAGAGTGGGGACATCAGGGGCAATACAAGAATATATCGGTATTGGAGACGTTATTATCACTACCGGTGCGGTCAGGCTTGATGGCGCATCAACGCATTATGCCCCCATTGAATACCCCGCGGTTGCCAACCATGAAATTATTTATTCCCTGATAGAAGGCGCAAAAGATTCCCGGATAAAATATCATGTCGGTATCACCGCATCATCGGATACTTTTTATCAGGGCGAAGAAAGAAGCGATTCGTTTAGAAAATATACCTTAAGAAAATTTCAGGGAATAACAAAGGAATTGCAGTCCCTTAATGTGCTCAATTACGAAATGGAGGCATCCACGGTATTAACCCTCACCGCATCCATGGGACTAAAAGGGGGATGTATTACCGGCGTTGTAAACAAAAGAGGCATGGAGATGATAACGGAACAATGTCTTAAAACAGGGGAAACTCATTTAATTAAGGCGGCAATCGCATCCCTGAAATATCTGACAGATCTATCAGTACCCTATCAGTAATTTCATTACATTTTTTGGCAAAATATTTAATTGTCCCTTCTCCAGTCGGCAATCTGCAGTCTACAGCCGGCAAATTGCAGACTGTGGATTGATGATTGAGGACTGTTTTCCGAAACATCTTATTATAAACATTTAGAAAAAGAGAAGATTGCTACTTATGCAAAACAAAAAAGATTTTAGATCAGGATATGTTGCGGTAATAGGGGAGCCAAACGTAGGCAAATCCACCCTCATTAACAATTATATGGGGTGTAAATTATCCATCGTTTCCCATAAACCCCAAACGACAAGAAAAAAAATTATGGGCATATTAACGAAGGAGGATTATCAGGTTATCTTTTTTGATACGCCGGGCATTATAGAACCAACATACGAACTACAAAAATACATGGTGAAAACCGCTTACAGTGTTATTAAAGAAGCGGATATACTCCTTATGATGGTAGAACCTTTCAAACAACCTGCAAAAATACACAGAGACGTAGTGAAGAGACTAGCCGCCTTTGACAAGCCGATACTGCTGGTAATTAATAAAGTGGATATGGTAGAAAAGGACAAACTCCTTCCCATTATCGCTTCATATAATACGTTAATGAAGTTTTCCGAAATTATTCCCATTTCCGCAAAGGAAGGAACTAACCTTGAACGCCTGCTTTCTCTTATTGTGCAGTATTTGCCAGAAGGCGAGCTGCTTTATCCGGAGGATGTTATTACCGATTACAATGAAAGATTCCTTGCCGCCGAAATTATCAGGGAAAAGGTCTTTGAGTTTTATGGAGAAGAAATTCCTTATTCTTCAACGGTGGAAATCGAAGAATTCAAGGAGAGGGAAAAAGGCAGGGACTATATCAAGGCAATTATTTATGTTGAACGGAAATCGCAGAAGGGCATTATTATCGGCGAAGAGGGCAAGGCAATCAAGCACGTGGGCGTCATTGCGCGAAAAGATATCGAGGATCAACTGGGAAGGGAAGTATTTCTTGAACTGCACGTCAAGGTCATGGAAAAATGGCGAAAAGATACACATAAGTTAAAAAAATTGGGTTATCAATAACAATGTTGGATATTGAATCGTTTTCCACAGAAAATTTTTCGACGGCTTACCGTAATATAGTTGCCATGTGCAGCGCTGCCGCACGTCATGAAAACATCTCTTTCATACTGGAAGGCACGGAAAAATTAATCAAGGAAGAACTTGTCCGGTGTATCTGGTTCGGGCAACATATTGAAAAGGAAAAATTGCGCACGGACGATGGCCTCCGTCTGGAAATCCTTTCTCCGGGATGGTGGAACAATGAAGAAGGGCCTGATTTCAAGCATGCAGAGTTTTTTCTGGAAGGAAAGGGGATGATAAGAGGCAGTGTCGAAATCCATGTATTTGCCTCCGACTGGATATACCACAAACATGAAACTCAAAAAACCTATGACGCCGTATGCCTGCACGTGGTTATGTGGAATGATCTGAAGGGAAGATGCGTCAAAAACTTCTCCGGAAAAATAATCCCCCAAATAACATTATCACTCTATCTGGAGGCAGAACTTGATGAGATAATTGAAACCATTGATGTTGGATCTTACATCGGCAACAAACAGGTTATCCCGGGATATTGCAATCTGGAGATGCGAAAACAAAAAATAACACAACAATGGATCGGGGGTTTTCTTGATTACGCAGGAGATGAACGAATCCTTCAAAAGGCGAAAAAATATGAAAAATGGATTGAAAACAAACCCTTCGAACGGGTTCTATATGAAGCAATAATGGAATCGCTGGGATATAAAAACAATAAGAAACCTTTTCTGATGCTGGCCTCCCTCGTTACCGCAGAAACGATTCGATCTTTTGTGCCGGAATATACTCCTGCTCAGGAGAAAAAAATCATAGCCCAGTCTCTGTTGCTGGGTATGGCAGGATTATTGCCACTAAATGAGGAGGAGACGAAAGGATTTGATGATGAAACCATACAGTATTTTGACCGTATTTTCTCGACATGGCAGGGCATAAAAACAAAGATACCGCAAACGCCCCTGACCAGGGAAAGCTGGTCGTACACAGGAATCAGGCCTGCAAATTTTCCCGACAGGAGAATTGTTGCCATTGCCAACATCCTATCGGAACACTTTGACAATGGACTCTTCCGGTATATGTTGCGTATTTTCCAAAAAAGAGATGATACGAAAAAAAACACGCGGGGATTTAAATCATTCGTCAATGAAATCCTTTCTCCCTTTCTGGAAACCCATGACGCATATTGGTCGTATCGTTACACTCCCGGTGGCAAGAAGCTGAACAAACCGCAAAAACTCCTTGGAAAAGAAAGGACATCAAATATTTTTGTTAATGTGATCATCCCGGTCATGCTTGTATACGCAAGAAAGCATAACGACAAGGCATTAGAAGAAAGATTACACTACGTTTACAGAAACTACACACCTCATCCTTCCACCAGCGTTACAAAATTTATGGGTACTCGTATATTTGGAACGTCAATGGTTTCAAATAAAGTGATACATTCCGCAAGAAGACAGCAAGGGCTTTATCAGCTATTTAAGGACTTTTGTGAAAACGATACGATCAGTTGCAATAAATGCGCCTTATATGCAGCCATGAACAAAGAATAACGTATTTAAAAAACAGAGTACCAAAATGAAAAGTCTAAAGTTTTACATTACAGGGATACTTGGCTGTTTTTTAATCAGGATATTGCTGTTCACCCTGCGAATAGAACATGAACCAGGGGGAAGTCTGGAAAAGGTAAAAAAGTCATTAAATATTTATGCTATATGGCATTGTACGCTGCTTTGCCTTGCCTATATTGGCCGCAATGCAAATATAGAAGTACTTGTCAGCCAGCATTCTGATGGTGAATACATTGCAGGGGTAATTAAACGGCTTGGCTTCGGCGTTATCAGAGGCTCTACCACCCGGGGAGGCGCCAGGGCGGTAAAGGCGTTAGTGGATAAAACAAAGGCAGGGTATTCAATTGCAATTACACCTGACGGGCCTAGAGGGCCGCGATGCGTGGTGCAATCAGGATGTATATACCTTGGCAAAAAAACAGGCGTACCCATTCTCCCTGTTACGGTCGGAATGTCAAATTACTGGAAACTTCCCAGTTGGGATGAATTTCGCATACCAAAGCCGTTTTCCCGTGTGTTAATACTCTATGGCAAACCCTTGTTTATCCCCCCACAACTTAACGATGAAGAAATGGAAGCATACCGTCTATTGCTGGAAAGGACCATGTGCGAAATGATGGAAAAAGCAGATTTACTGGCACAGCAAAAATAACCCGTCCCCATACCGGAATTAGGATGAAAGATACCCTTCATCTTTTGAGACAACAAGGTTCATTTGACCCGACATGAGAGTTTGGGAACGGGCGTTTTTTATTTTTCACAGAACTAAAGTGTTACGGTTTTTTATTTAACTCATTGTAAAGAGCGATTTGTTCTTCCACGCTGAGTTGCCTTGGTTTTTTCTTATTGCACAAACACATAGAACAGCGTTCATCGCTGCAAAACTGACAACTAAAGCAGTCGTCGCACGAATGTTTTTTGTCTTTACCATTTCCCATTATTGTATAACCATGCCTGCCCGGGAATTCATATAGGCACAAAGATTTAAAATACCTTTTAAGCTACTCCAGGCGGGTTCAGGTTTGCAACCTGAACCCCCACGTTTTATATTGTTCCTGACTGC
>MHYI01000294.1 GCA_001828295.1 Planctomycetes bacterium RBG_16_41_13
CGGTTATGCATTATGAAAAACGAGCGTAAAAAACAAGAAGTTGATGGATAGTAGTACGAAGGTCACGAAGATGAAAAACATAAAAATATACAGAACTTAGGATTTTCATACCACTTTGCGAATGTCAGGTCATGGAAGTTTCATAGTACAATAGTAATAGTATAAGATAGATAAAGAATTAAGTTGAGAAACGAAAGGCAACATGCATTCACCTACTATAAATCAGAATAACGATAAAGCAAAAATCTATTTCTGTTATCACCACTTGAAATTAAAATGGTACAGGGTTTTTAATTTTTTAACGAATGGAAAATATCGCACTATGACCAACTTCTGTCGTAGAATGACCATATATAGACATGGTTTAACGTGTTGCAGTCGCATTGGTTATTATACTTGCATTGCCATAAGATAACTATTCCGTGACCGTTTCGCGTCTATCCCCGTAGCTGATATTAATTAAATAAAACCCGTATACCGTTGTTTACCAATAGGTTATAAACTAATAAACATAAAAACAAAGACGGCATAGATGTTGCTTGCCTTTTGTTCAATCTTTTGCAATAGGTTGTTGTAAAAGTTGTGGGCAATTTTCAATCGGCCATGGATTCAGCCATCATTCAATTCAAAAAAAGGAAAATTTTCGATGCCTTACCGCAGAAATAGTTACCGTCAGTGCTTAATTGTCCAAATTGACAATCATAATTTTCAGAAGGTAAAGCAGGGTATTTAGACTATTTTCTGCTTTGCAGGCACTATCAATTATTTTTACAATTAACCATTCGTCAGCAAAATTAAAGAAGAAAAATTATTCGCTTTTTGTATTGACTTGAAAAGCAGATTAAGTATAATAATTTGCCGAAAAAAAACGGTGGTAAGGAACTACAGTCTACAGTTAACTTTAGAGATAGCGTTTAACCGTTTGAATTTAGGATTTGGGAAAGGGGGTGGTTTGAAGGGTTCGAGGTGGTGGAGTATGTTTATTGTTCCGCAATCAAAAGTGATTGTGGTATGAGAGAAAAGCGAGAAAGGAGGAAGATAAAAAGTATCATGCGTAAATTTTTGAAAGTTACATTAGCATCAGCGTTGATTGGTTGTGGCGTTATAGGTACTGTTTCAAGCCTTATGGTGAAGGAAGCCAAGGCTGTAGAAATTATCACTCACTGGGTACCACACGAAGTTTATGGTATGCCTGGGGAGCCAGATAACAGTGGTAAGGTGTTTTTCTCTGGTTTGAAAGCAAAATATATGGGCTACCCAAAAGATGCACAGAGGTCGCCATACCCAGGAAAATACAGCAAGTTTTGGAAGACATTGCCAGCGTACCGTTATTACATCCCTGACTATATGTACAACAGGGATGAGGTAAGGCCTTCAAACCCGATCAAGGGTACGTTTAAGTTGGAGCAGTGTATTGCATGTCACTCAGTTATGACCCCTGGCATTGTAAGGGATTATAATAAGAGTGCTCATTCAAAGGCAGAACCAGCACCAACTGGCTGTGATACCTGCCACGGCAACAACCATCAGAAGTTAACTATGCCTTCATCAAAGGCTTGCGGGACAGCGGAATGTCACGAAACGCAGTACAATGAGCAAGGGCAGGGTGGTATTGGTTCCCACGCGTCCTGTGCCAGTTTCGCGCAGATTGAGTGTGCATGGTCAATTGAAAGACCACCTGGAGATACTGCTGGTTGTACCTTCTGTCACACCAGCCCTGAAGAAAGGTGTAGCACTTGCCACCAGAGGCATCAGTTTGATCCGGCGGTTGCAAGACGCTCAGAGCAATGTAAGACATGTCACTGGGGTAAAGATCACAGGGATTGGGAAGCTTATGATATAGGTCTTCATGGTACAGTATATCAGGTTAACAAATGGGATACGGAACAGTTTGACTTCTCAAAGAAGCTTTCTGATGCTGATTACGTTGGGCCAACCTGCCAGTATTGTCACATGAGGGGCGGACACCACAACGTTCAGAGAGCCGGCATCGTATACACCAGTATGGGTATGTCGATGGCTGATCGTGGTGCGCCACTCTGGAAGGAAAAGAGAGATCGTTGGGTATCTATTTGTGACGACTGTCACTCACCAAGATTCGCCCGCGAGAATTTGCAGGCGATGGACGAGTCTGTTAAAGACGCCAGCTTGAAGTATCGTGAAACATTCA
The DNA here is from genome assembly GCA_001828295.1 of Planctomycetes bacterium RBG_16_41_13. Next base: position 2,171 of record MHYI01000294.1, read on the forward strand.
AGGTAGCGGAAGATCTTCTCATTGACGGTGTACTAGACCCAATGCCAAAGGATCTTTGTCCTGACTGGTCGGGTCAGCACATCTGGAGTTTGAAGATTGGCGCTTACCATGATGGGGAAGCCTACGGTGGAAAGACCGGCGAATCCGGAGAGTTTAGAATGTCAAACTGTACTGATGTAGAGAGGCTTTGTTTTGAAAGTGTTGGATACTTCCAGACATACATTTACAAGGGCATGGCGCACGGCTCCTGGAATGATGCTACCTACTCAGATGGTTCATTCGGTATGGATCGTTGGTTGGTCAACGTAAAGCAGAATGCTTCTCGTGCAAGAAGACTTGCAGCTTTGGAAAAGAAGGTCGGTGTTACATGGCAGCCTGAGCAGTTCTGGAAAACAGGCGAATGGTTAGATCAGCTGACCGGGCCATATATCGTAAAGAATCACCCTGGAAAGACGATATTCGATCTTTGTCCTGATCCAGGCTGGTTAGACACTCACCATGCACCTGCTGAAGAGGTTGAGTACATTGAGAGAAAACTCAAGGAACTCGGCATTACCGCTGGTACACACGGTGCGCATCATCATGAGGAGGGCCATGATCCAGCTGCAAGATCCATGAGAGAGCATTAATAACGTAACTTTTTTCATTAGTATAAAAGATGTTTATGAAAGGAAGCTGTGCAGTAATGCACAGCTTCCTTTTTTTATTATAAATGAGTTGAAATACAAGAAATTTTACCTATACTTTCGTATACTTAAATATAAGCGACAAATATTCTACTTTTTATTTTCGTTGGAGATTCCGGCAATGAAGCTAACGTTTTTTAACCTGTTACTATTACTCTCTATGGTTTGTATCTCATTGGCATGTGGCAAACGGGAAAGGCACTTTGAGCGAGCAAACACTTTGGCAAAAGAAAATAAATTAGAAGAAGCACTTAGTGAATATACGAAAGCTATTGAGTCGGATAAGGCTTCCGAAATAGCATACTATGGCAGAGGTGATGTTTACTTTAAGCTGGGGAAATTAGAAGAGGCTGCTAAGGATTTTAGAAATGCTATTGATATAAAACCTGGTTTTATTGATGCACATAAAAAACTAGCTGAAACTTTTAATAAAATAGGCGCACCGCCGGATGAATATACAAAACGTGTTCTTGCAATTGAAAATGAACCCGATAATCCGTTAACCCATGTGGAACTTGGGGTTTTTCTCCATAAATTGGAACAGGATATCGATGCCATAGAAAATTATAAATATGCGTTAGAACTTGATCCAAATAATCCGTATATAATGTTTAACCTCGGCGTTGGTTATTTGGATATGGGCCTATACGATGACGCAGAAAAAATATTCAGCGAGGCCACTAAAATCGATACAAATTATGATAATGCCCATTATAATCTTGCGATTGCATTGCATAGGCAGGGTAAAATTGATGAGGCGATAAAAGAACTAAATGCCACTCTTGAAATCAATCCAAAATATTCCAACGTTTATGTTGTATTTGGTTTAATGAGTTTAAGAGAGAAAAAATTTGAAGAAGCCCTCGTCCATTATAATAAAGCAATGGAAATAGACCCGGAAAACATAGAAGCCCGGTATCAAAGGGCAATTGTCTATGCATTACAACAGCGGTACGACGAGGCTTTGGAAGAAAACAGGGAAGTATTGAGAAGAAATCCGAAGCATGCGAATGCCGCATACAATATCGGGACGATTTATCATAGAATGGACCGGCTGGACAAGGCAATGGAATGGTACGACAAGATAACAAAGAAAATTGATCCTCTTTATGAAGACGCCTATTACAACAGGGCGCAAATTTATAGTATGCAAGGGGATCACAGTAAGGCATATAGCGACTATATCTCTTATTCAATGATTACAAAATGGAGAACAGGGAAAGACCCTGCTGTAGTTTACAATCAGGATGAAATAAAAGAATTATTCAGGACTACCGTACCTGCTTTGCAAGAGGAAGTGCGTGATCAAAAATTAGAATTGAAAACGAATTAAATAAACACCCTCTGTTATAGATCAAAAGCATAATTGAACATTTCTTCGGTTAAGTGTGGCTGATGCTTCAGCATAAAACTGTCGAGTTCTTTTAATAATGTCATCTTCTCTTTTGCAGTCTGGAATGTTGCCTGAACGGAATTCCTGGCGAGCCGGTAAATATCGTTATGATCTAAACGCAAAGCTTCCTGAACAGCAAGGAAGTTTTCATTTATGTATCCGCCAAAATAAGCGGGGTCATCTGAATTAATGGTGACATGCAGTCCCATATCAAGCATCCTTTTTAAAGGATGCTCCTTCAGAGAATCAAATATATGTAGTTTTACATTCGACAAGGGACACACCGTCAAGGGGATGCTCTCCGCCTTTAACATATCCACTAATTGCATATCTTGTACGCAGGCAATTCCATGGTCAATACGCAATGCTTTCAGATCATGTAAGGCCTGCCAGATGTATTCTGAAGGGCCTTCTTCTCCTGCATGCGCAACCGCGAGAAAACCTTCTTGCCTTGCTCTTGCGAAAACAGGAGCAAATTTCTTTGGAGGATACCCCACCTCGTATGAATCCAGGCCAACGCCAATAATCCATTCTCTATAGGGTAAAGACAACAACAGTACTTCCATTGCCGACTCTACACTCATGCAGCGTTGAAAACACATTATCAACCTGGCAGAAATGCCAAGTTTCTTTTCTCCGTCCATCATGGCGCCTAAAATACCCATAAAAACGGACTCAAACGATATACCTCTTGTTATGTGCGCTTGCGGGTCAAAAAACATTTCAGTATGCCGCACATTTTGTGAGGATGCTTTTTTCAGATAGTTCCATGTTGTGTCATAGAAATCCTGTTCAGTTAATAGTACCCGGATACCGCTGTAATATATCTCCAAAAAAGACGGGAGGTCTTTAAATGTATATGCCTTTCGCACATCTGCTACAGATTTATACGGGAGTTTTATTTTGTTCCTCTCTGCAATGGCAACCATAAGTTGGGGTTCTAATGTGCCCTCTATGTGAACATGAAGCTCTGCCTTTGGCATATCGCAAATAAATGCATTCATACGTTTTCGAATTAACTCTCCACTATGAGGAAAAGAATCCTTTTCCCAATATTTTATAAATAAAAATGTATGCCTTTTTCTAGTCCTTGCTGAAAAAGGCGACGCTTTAAATACAGGCGTAATTATTGCAAGAAACAGCGTATTACAAGACATTGACAAAAATTTGTTACTGCTTGGTGTCGTGTGTAGTCACACAAAAACAGGATATATTTCTATTCCAATACTTATTCCTTTTTATATTTTTCTATCAAATAAGGTTTTTGTTTTTCAAACTCCCTTGCCTGTAATTCTATGACGTCTTCTGCTTCTGTGGAATCCTTTTCCTTTACTTCACTACAATATGACGCTGTCCGTCCGAAATAGAGGGGCGTTAACATGTCAACAAGCCGCCGTCTGTTCCTTTGCCAGTGGTTATACGTAAAGGCAAAGTCGCACAATATCCTTGCCCAAAGGTCTGAAGGGAAATGTATCTCTCCTGTTTTGTTGAAATCTATTGAAATATCATATAAACGGTTAAAATTCTCAGCATCAAGAATCTGCTCATAAAAGGGTTCAAATTGTTCAAACCCATCGCTGAATTCTGCCAGTAATTTTGTAAAATTAACCGATACCGGCTCAACCTTTGCCACCTCGCCGGTAATTCCTACTGTTTCAACATCCGTAGTCTTTTCCGCATGTTTCCACTTGGATTCATATTTATTCATCAGATAATATAAAGTACTGATAACCTGCTGGAACATGGGGCCAAGATCCGCCGCCGGGTCTTTTGCGTTATGAACTTTTGTTCCCAAATGTGCCTGCACAATTTTAAACCCTTCATTAAGGGCAGTAGTAGTCATCCAGACGTCTATTCCAAAACGGGCAACGTCTGACTCCCATACATCCTCGTTTACGTAATATGCCGCCAAATCGCCGCAAAAACCAAAATCTCCACCTATTGGCTGACGGATTTTTGCGCCATATAAAGCACGGGTAAGGGGATAGACAATGTTATTTGTGATGGTGCCATCATATTTATGGCGAAGATATAAGGGGGCAACAAAACCTGCCTGTTTATGTATAATGGGATCAGCAAGCAATTTAATCCACTCCGGTGTAATGCTCCTCAAATCAGCATCAACAACAACGATGGCGTCTGCTTTCAATAATTGGGCAACTTCAAAAATTGCCCGAAATGCCGTTCCCTTTCCCGGAGTACCGCGATAAATCGTTACGCGGCGTTCAATGCCATCGGGAATAGGAGCGGAGTAGGCCTTTTCACGTGTGTCGTCAAGGGAACCTCCATCGGAAACAAATATGGCGCATTTTTTGTCCGGGTAATATTTTTTTAGCCCTTCAGCGGATACGGCTACAACATGTGAAATGGTGTCTTCGCAATTATAGCAAGGAATGCCGACCATTATGTCCACCTCCTGCATTTTACTTATCCACATGTGTACATTCTGACGAACGGCAGATGAGAACTTCTTTGTTAAATTCATCATAAAAATCCATCCTTTCCTTTTATTTATCCCCGGTTAATTATAAAATCACTCTGTATCGCTGCATAATCTTCACCATGCTCAATATCATTATCAGTAGGGACGAGGCATTTGTCTGCATGTAAGAGAGAGATGTAAAATGTTGTACATGCGCCAACGCAGCCCTGCTGAAAGAGTTATACTGTATGCAGGCAAACGCTTCGCCC
>MHYI01000295.1:0-700 GCA_001828295.1 Planctomycetes bacterium RBG_16_41_13
CTGCCGTCAGACAGGAAGGAGTCAAATATCGAACAAGGAATATTGCAGGATAAGAGAATATTTGATCTTAAAAACCTCCGTGGTTTAAAAGTTTAAAATACTTTTGAGACTGGAGGTAGAGGCAATTCATGAATTGCCTCTACAGGCTTACGAATGCTGTAATTATCAGAGTTTTTCAAAAAACTAAAGTGTTACGAAAAATGCTCAATGCTCAATGTTCAATTCTCAAATTGTTGCTCATTTGCCTTTATTCTTTTACATTGAACATTGAATACGGTACAAATAGTCGAAAAATTATTATAAATGTTAAAGGAACAAATAATGGCTGAAAAAATCCTTTTTGTTGACGATGATGAAAATGTATTGATGGGATACCGCCGGCAGCTTCACAAACAATTTGCCGTCGATACAGCGCTTGGCGGAGAGTATGGCCTATCGATGATTGCCTCGCAAGTACCCTATGCGGTCATTGTTGCTGATATGCGCATGCCCGGCATGGATGGCATACTGTTTCTGTCAAAGGTAAAAGAGAAATATCCTGACAGCGTGCGTGTTATGCTCACCGGCAATGCCGACCAGCAGACCGCCATCAATGCAATTAATGAAGGAAATATCTTCCGGTTTCTCACAAAACCGTGTCCGCACGAGACCATGGTCAAGACGCTTGCCGCAGGTATAGAACAGTACAGGCTTGTAACGG
>MHYI01000295.1:817-2332 GCA_001828295.1 Planctomycetes bacterium RBG_16_41_13
AGGCAATCTGCAATGAACATAAAGTGGAAAGTTCGTGGCAGACAGAGGTCGCCGCAATGCTTTCCCAGCTTGGATGCATCGCCATCTCTGAGGAAATTCTGAAAAAGATATACAGCGGTGAGGATCTAACCGGGCAGGAATTGCAGGCCTTTTATGCACATCCTCAGATCGGAAGCGGTTTGGTATCTGCCATTCCCAGGATGGAAAAGGTCGCTGAAATTATAGCTTACCAGGAAAGGCGGCTTAATGAATCGGGCACACCCGGCTACTTCAAAAGTGGAGAAGATATTCCCCTCGGCGCCAGGATACTTAAACTTGCCCTTGATTTCGACGCGCTTACCGCAACAGGAATGACTCATGCGAAAGCTTGTGAAACGATTCAGGGCAGGTCAGGCTGGTATGATAAGAATATTGTCGATACGCTAAAAAAGGTTATTGCTATAGAAAAAGGATATGAGGTTAGATTTGTCAGGGCAAACGAGCTTGCTAAAAATATGACACTCGCTGAAGATATAAAAAACAGCACAGGGGCGCTCCTTGCCGCCACGGGATGCGAGGTCACGCCGCTATTGCGCATACGTCTCTTTAATCTGGTACAATCAAAGGAAGTCCGTGAGCCTATAAAGGTATTCGTTCGTACTGATACTGACAAGGATGGTTCTCATGCGTAATCTTATTTTTTTGAAAAAAATCTCACCGCAAAGGCGCAAAGGACGCAAAGATGTTATGTAAATTTGCAACACTTTGTATTATGGTTCTTGTTTTTCCTTTGCGTTCTTTGCGTTCTTTGCGCCTTTGCGGTGAGATTACGCCCTTTACAATTTTCAAAAGCCTAAAGTGTTACACATTTTTAGATTTAAATCGTACTTTGTACCTTGTAAATCGTACATTCTTCTGTGTTCGGTTCTGGCTTTGCCAGCTTAGGAATTTCAATATTGTTTTCAGGAGCGATTCGTGAAAAACAACAACAATTACCCTGCCAGCGTCCTCATTGTTGATGACGACGTAAAATTGTGCAACGTGATTGCCCTCGTGCTGAAAAAAGCCGGATACAATGTCTATACGGCTAACGATGGAAATACGGGACTTAAGATTTTTCAGAGGGAATCTCCGGATGTGGTTGTTCTTGACCTGCGCATGCCCGGCGCTGACGGTATAGAGATATTGAAGAAAATCAAAAAAATCAGCGCCGAAATCCCTGTAATTATCATCACCGCCTATGGGCAAATACAATCGGCGGTAGAGGCGGTAAAGTTCGGCGCGTATGATTACCTTTCCAAACCCTTTGCAAATGAAGAGATTGTGCTTGCCGTGGAAAGGGCTGTAAAGGAAAGGACTGTGCAGCGTGAAATTCACACCCTTAAACAACAGCTTAACCGGTCGCTTCCACTGTTTGAGCAGATGGGATCAAGCGATAAAGTCATAAAGTTAAATGAAGCAGTGGAGAAGGTAGCCGTCACAAATATTACCGTTCTTCTTTACGGAGAAACAGGCGCCGGCAAGGAAGTGGTTGCG
>MHYI01000295.1:2369-2592 GCA_001828295.1 Planctomycetes bacterium RBG_16_41_13
CCTTTGTTGCGGTAGATTGCGGCTCTATTCCGGAATCGCTGATAGAAAGCGAGCTTTTTGGATATGAAAAGGGCGCGTTTACCGGCGCTGAACAGAGAAAGACAGGACAATTTGAATTCGCGTCAGGCGGTACTTTATTCCTCGACGAAATAGGCAACATGCCCAAGTCCATGCAAGGCAAATTGCTGCGGGTACTTGAAGAACGCAGGATATGGAAGCTGGG
>MHYI01000295.1:2822-3310 GCA_001828295.1 Planctomycetes bacterium RBG_16_41_13
AAGAAAGCCTGGATATGTTGATTGCATACGAATGGCCCGGCAATGTAAGGGAGTTGAAAAACGTCATCCGTCGCGCGGTTATATTATCGGCGGGCATGATCGAACCTTCAAACCTTCCCGTCTCCATAAGCGCAGCAAAACATGGAGAAATTTCAGGCATATCCGCGGCGGCAATGCAAAAACCGGACGTCCCCCTGCCTGCAAAACAAACCATTTCTCTTGACGTGGATATGGACAATGACAGGGATTTTTCACTCCGTTCGTGTATTGAAAATATTGAGAGAATACTTATTGAAACCGCGCTCTCCATGACACACGGAAACAAAAGCAGGGCGGCTAAGATGCTTAAAATTGACTACTCAACGATGCATTATAAAATAAAGGAATACGGCATTAAAATTCTTACGAAGACTAAAATAGTCCATGATAAAAAAAACGGCTGAACCTTCCCGCTTGCGGGTAGTAGCAAGGTAAGAATTCAATAGAAG
>MHYI01000295.1:3531-3819 GCA_001828295.1 Planctomycetes bacterium RBG_16_41_13
GTTTTTATTAAATAATTCTTAACTTAATGACATTGGGTTGCAAATCTGAACCTGGCGTAGGAATTTAGTATCAATAACAGCCCTAACAGACACGTTTATTTTTTCTGGTCTCTTTTATAGCCTGAATGATGTCATTTTCTATTTCATGGGAAGTATATTGGGATGCTTTCTTATGTATTTTCTTTATAAGGCAGTTGAATCTCCTGTGCCATTCATCTTTGGAAACAATTTTTATTTCCACCCTTTCATGTTCTTTCAGGTTTATCTTTTTAAGGGGCTTAAAGACCC
>MHYI01000295.1:4007-4181 GCA_001828295.1 Planctomycetes bacterium RBG_16_41_13
TTATGGAAAAAGTGTTACAAAATATTCAATATTCAATATTCAATAATCAATGCTCAAAAAAAACCCCCCCAGGCCCCTCCTTTTAGAAGGGGAGATAAGAAGTCCCCTCTATCAAGAGGGGATTTAGGGGTGTGTTTAATAATCATGTATATACCTTTTACGATTTACGATTTT
>MHYI01000295.1:4361-4701 GCA_001828295.1 Planctomycetes bacterium RBG_16_41_13
CGGAGCTTCTTAAGAAATCCCGTTCCCAAGCCGGAGCATGAGAACGAGAGCAATTTTTTACAGCGTCAAAATCGTCCATGAAAAAAAACCTTAAAACATCACTCGCACGACAAGCGCTTCTGGGGATGGTGGTTATACTCCTTCCCATCCTCATTACCTTTTCCGTGTGCTATTATCAAATCAGGCAGCATGCGATAGATAGCACCTTCAATAATCTGACCAACATCGCGGGGGCATACGAAAGGCAGGTCTATCTGTACCTTGACAGCCTTAAACAGTGCGCCGGGGATTTTGCAAGCGATGGTCTCATAAAAACATCGCTTAACAGCCTGGCTCATGG
>MHYI01000295.1:4915-5541 GCA_001828295.1 Planctomycetes bacterium RBG_16_41_13
GCTACTACTACTACTACTACTACTACTACTACTACTAACGAAAAATATGCCGGACATGGAACACTGCCTGAACTTGCCATTTCAACCCCTGTATTACACGAGGGCAAGCCTGTAGGAGCGCTCGTCAATTTCGTTACGCTTACAAAAATCAACGAAATATTATCGGGAGAATACTTGCAAAAAAAAGGTATACCCACCCATCCGAAAACTGAAACATGGAAATCCATAGATGTCTATCTGGTTAACAGCAGCAGTCTCATGATTACAGCATCCAGGTTTATGAAAAACGCCATATTGAAGCAGGCAGTCAATACGCTTCCCGTGGAAACCGCGTTAACGTCCCACAAAGAAATGACCGGTTTTTATAAAGATTACAGGGGCGTAGAAACATTGGGCGCTTCCCTGTTCATCCCGTCTCTGGAATGGGTGCTTTTGGCTGAAGTTGACAGGAACGAGGCGCTTGACCATGTGCATCGGATGTTCGTTAATGTGGTGATAATGGGCGCCGTTGTTGTTGCAATGCTCGCCGTGTTGTTTATGGTTCTTATTAAAAAAATGATCCGTCCTGTCCGTGCAATTTCTTATGCTGCAAGGGATATTGCCCGCGGCAATTTAGACGTCGTCCT
>MHYI01000295.1:5562-6489 GCA_001828295.1 Planctomycetes bacterium RBG_16_41_13
GATTGGAAAGCTTTGCGAATCTTTCAACACTATGACACGTGATATTAAAATGAAAACTCTCGTCCAGACTCAGCTTATTGCGATCCTGAACGCCACATCCGACTTTGTCGGTTCCGCCAATCTGGACGGAAAAGCTACCTATCTCAACCCTGCGGGAAGGATGATGCTTGGCATTGGAGAGGACGAAGATATTTCCGATATCTGTATTACCGAAACGCACACTGAGTGGGCGAATGAACTGGTGATGGAGATAGGGATTCCCGCTGCTGTCAGCAGGGGCGTCTGGCATGGTGAAACCGCCTTTCTGACGCGGGATGGGCGCGAAATCCCTGTCTCTCAGGTAATAATTGCCCACAAGGATTCCGATGGAACGGTTAAATACCTCTCAACAATCGCCCGCAATATTGCTGAACGCAAGCGGCTGGAAAGCGATCTGCAAAAAACCAGAGACCACCTCGAACAGGCCCAGAAAATTGCCAGGATTGGAAGCACGGAGTGGGATCTGGAAAACGGCACAATGCGCTGGTCTGAAGAATTGTACCGCATCTTAGGCATAGACCCCGGAACAAACCCCGTGACGTTTGATACATTCCTGCTTGCCGTTCATTTTGCTGACAGGGAATTTGTGAGGAAAGCCGTGCACGACGCCATATATGAAAGGAAACCTTATACTATCGACCACCGCATAGCCTTGCCAAACGGCTATGAGCGGATTGTCCATTCGGAGGCAAGAGTCGTGTATGATGAAACAGGCAAAGCCGTCAGGATGTACGGAGTAGTGCAGGACATTACCGAACAGAAACTGGCGGAGGAGACACTGCGCGACAATGAGGAAAAGATGGCGTCTATCATGGAAAACACCACCGCCATTGTTTACATCAAGGACAGGCAGGGGCGGTTTTTATTTGTCAACAGACAGTTTGAAAG
>MHYI01000295.1:6604-6798 GCA_001828295.1 Planctomycetes bacterium RBG_16_41_13
CCTATGGAATTTGATGAAACGGCGGCTCATGACGACGGGATACACTCGTACATTTCCATCAAATTCCCGCTCTTTGATACTGCCAGGAATGTGTATGCCGTGTGCGGGATATCAACGGATATCACCGGACGCAAGCGCACCGAAGATGCATTGAGGAAGAGCGAAAATAAATATAAGACACTGCTTGAAAACCT
>MHYI01000295.1:6912-7478 GCA_001828295.1 Planctomycetes bacterium RBG_16_41_13
GATTACGATTTTTTCCCCCGTGAACGGGCAGATAAATACCGGATGGCCGATCAAAGGATTATGGCATCGGGCAAGACCGAAGAGATGGAAGATGAATACGTTGAAAACGGGCAGGAGGTGATTGTGCGCAAGATAAAAATCCCGGTAAGTAATGAAGCGGGGAATATCATCGGCATATTAGGTATCTTTTGGGATATTACCGGCTATAAACTGGCTGAACGGGAACGGCAGGAGCTGCGGGAACAACTCTATCACCTCCAGAAAATGGAATCGATAGGGTCGCTCGCAGGGGGTATAGCCCACGATTTTAATAACATCCTTGCAATCATTACAAGCTATGGCGGGCTGCTGAAAAATGAATTTAAAGAAAACCAGATGATAAAGGAGTATGCTCACAATATCCTTGAAGCCGCAGGAAGCGCCGCACGCCTGACGCACGGATTACTTGCATTCAGCAGGAAACAGACGCCGGGGGCAAAGCCTGTATGCCTGAGAGAACTGATAAGAAAGGTGCATGATATGGTGTCAGGGGTTATCGGCGAAGATATTACGGTCGAAACAACGTT
>MHYI01000296.1:0-2540 GCA_001828295.1 Planctomycetes bacterium RBG_16_41_13
GACGAAGCCTGAACCCATAGTTTATTTGGCGAATAGCGCTCTATGTATCTAAAATGGCTAAATCCCCCCCCTACTAGCAGTCAGGAACAATATAAAACGTGGGGGGGGTCAGGTTGCAAACCAATGTCATTAAGTTAAGGAAAAGCGTGTAGCGCCCATATATCTTCCAATGGTGGCACAGTCATCTTGCCTGTGGTTTCGCACAGGCAAGATGACTGTGCCACCATAACATATTTTTTAAAATTGCTTAACTTAATGACATTGGGTTGCAAACCTGAACCCGCCTGGAGTTTTTCAAAAAACTAAAGTGTTACAAAGCCACACGTAACAGAGTTGTGCTAAACGGGCTTCGCACAACAAAAATAAATGAAGCGTTCTACCCGCGCATCAACCCTGACAGAGTACGCTTACATGTGCTACTTTTGATACCATTTCCCGTTTTGGTCCTGTAGCCAATCGCCTTTTAACGCTTTTTTTGCAATCTGCAATGCCCTGCGACTGCTTACCTGCCCGATGCTTGCACCTTCCTTTTTCGCTATAATAGTATACACCTTTTTTCTGTCCTCATTTTCCGCATTAACAACCTCTTCGTTTTCCCGATTTGCCTGCACATACTGTAAATATCCTGTGTTGTTTTCACCAATAATTCCCTTCGATTTTAACTCTACTATGAAAGGAAGGCGTTTTTCCATTTGCACCTTTATTGTCTGTATATCATCGGCAAAGATTACTGTAGTGGCAGGACAAATTCCGCTAAATAAAATAAGTAAAAATATTGCAAAAAAATTTGACTTCATTTATTTTTCTCCTTCTGACAAAAATCTCTTAATCAATAGAAAACTACCGGCCAGGGTTTGGCGTCTCTGCTGCTTTAGAATCACCAGCTCCCCCGCCGAGTGTTTTTGCGGCTTCATCAAGGTTGCCGAAAAAATTATCCAGCTCCCTATCTATTCGAATATTCACATCAATGGTAATTTGCATTGGTTTGACTTCAAGTTCTACCTTATGTTCCGTTTTACAACCATGCAAAACGAGAAAAAAAACTATGCATAAAACGACACTATTTTGTTTCATCAGCCCCTCCTTAACAGTAATTCCTTACGAATACATTGGTATAAAAGCAAGCATACCCTATCACAATCATTGCCATAAATCTTTGTATATCACTTATATTGTAATAACTCACCCAAGCCTGCGCCATAGTGTAATAATTCATCAATGGGTAGTGTAAAGTTAAAATGAAAAAGTATTTTCTGGAAACGAGCCCGTGGTTCTCCTTTTGCCTTCACCAGTCCTGATTTTTTTGTGTAGGCAAACGGGAGTAAATTAACAGGCTCTCCCTCCATCTGTAAATAAACGTGGAGGTCTTCCCCCTTGCTCAATAACGAAAGTTTTGCCCAATCATAGTGGAAATCCTTTAGGGCTTCCATTGCAACGTCCGTTTGTATGCCCTTTTGTATGCCCGCAGCGCCAGGGATAAGGGTTTCTGTATTAAAACGAATAATGCCGCCCTCCCCAGGCGTGGAATAAAGGAAACCATCGGTAATTTTTATTTCTCCGTTTTTATAACTGATGGGCAAACGCCCATTTACAGAGCCTTCACCTTCAGCGGATGCGAGATGAAACTGTTTTAAAACAGTCGCCAGTCTCAGCCGGTCGCAGTAACAGATAATATCGAATCCGTCATTGCCTGGTTTTAAGCGCAGACCATGCGTATAGACATTTCCCCCGCACCAGAGAAAACTACTTTTTTTAAGGAAAAGGGAAGAAGGGGATTCTATTTGAAAAGATGCCTCGCCTTCATGTATTTCTATATCTCCCCAGGTAAAACGCTTAAATTTCAGCATTTGTCCAGGATCGCTGCGGAGGTTTAACAGGTCGCTCATGGCAAGTTGAAGTTCCACTCCTTCTATTGCCATCTTTTTTTGAGGACTATCTATTTTCGTATTGTGAAATAACACCATGCCAGCGCTTGTTCCCCTGGTTCCATCAAAGCTCCAATTACCCCGAATGTCGGCAATGCCATTAAAAAATATCCCGCTCAATTGCGATGCAACAGAAGATAATTCAAATTGCAGGGCCTTCTCCGGTTCCGCAGAGTTGAAATCGACCCTGGAAATAACTGTATTCTCGTCATTCAGACCCGCCATGCCCGTAAAATTTACATTAAAACCGGGGAACAGCACGCCCTTAAACAATCCTGTAAAATGAAGGTTTGCGCCGTTTTGATAGGGCGTTGCGACAATTGATCCAATGTTCATACCGCCATAGTTTATATCATTGATGGCAATATAGTGGTCATTCGTATCTTCCGCAATATTGTGGTCATCTTCGGCATAAGGGAATGGCCATTGAATGGGAATCTTCGCCTGTATCTTCTTTGCATTAAAATCGTGAGAAGCACATTCCGCATCAGTTATTTGCACAAATGTCCGGAGAGAAAGACTCTCCGGGGTGTTTAGCAATCCGCTGCCCTGCAATGAGACAAGGGGAATCAGTATATGCATATTATCCCCCCTATACTGCACATGAGTAAGGCT
>MHYI01000296.1:2665-2929 GCA_001828295.1 Planctomycetes bacterium RBG_16_41_13
CAGAGTTTAGTGAAAAACGCCACTGCTTTCCCTGGGTTTCTCCCTTAAAAAAAATTGGAAGCTCTGCTGACCGGTCTAATTTTAGGTCAATACGGGGATCGTTGTTCATCAATTCTTTCTTTAAGGATACATTCACGCACCCTTCTGCATTCACTGCGCCTTCGTCCATATTCACCGTAAGGTGACTATCAGGATTCATCGATACTTCAAAGGGGAGGGGCGACATAACACGAAACCGGTTAAAATGCATTCGAACGATATTTT
>MHYI01000296.1:3017-3159 GCA_001828295.1 Planctomycetes bacterium RBG_16_41_13
ATCGAGCTGCAATGCAAAATCAGAGGTGGTAAAATCATAAGTTGCACTGCCATTTATCGTAGATTTTATCCTTATTCCATGGAAAATATTCGCATGTTGTGTATCTAATCTGTACTGTATTGTGTAGCCGGAAGGTTGTTCC
>MHYI01000296.1:3300-6669 GCA_001828295.1 Planctomycetes bacterium RBG_16_41_13
TTCCTTCCGGTATTTGAGGAATTTCTGAAGAGTTTGCCGAAATCTATGCCGGGAATACCCATTTTGCCGTCTTTAAACTCCGCCCGTATCTCCACGCCGCTGATTATTATTTTTTTAATATGCCTTTTTGCCAACCCCAGGAAAGAATAATCAACGCGGATAGAGTCAATGGAAATAGAGGGATTTTCCGGGTTACCCAATCGAACCGAAGTTACATCCAACCCAGTAAAGCCACATTTTCTGATTTTACCGGTTGATTGAACGAATCCTGCTTTGTTAAAAAGAAGAGGGAGAATTTTCTTTTCTAAAATTACCGGTATCGGGAAATAGACGCCGCACAGAAGAAAAAAAATTATGCCGCTAATAAAGAATGAACGAGTTGCAATATTCTTAATGTAAGACATAAAGAATTAATATCCTAAGCTGGCATAGCCAGAACCCAACACAGAAGAATGTACGATGTACGATGTACGATGTACAATTTTAGATTTAAATCGTACTTTGTACATCGTAAATCGTAAATCGTACTTTGTACTCGGATTTCACCATTAAACATTTTCTCCAAAAAGCACGCACTGACGAATGGAAGTGTGCGAAGAAATTACTTATAAGGTACTAAGCTGGCATAGCCAGAACCCAACAAGCACGAGATAAAAAATACGAAATTCGAATTACGAAATACGAGACAAATTCCAAAATACAAAACCCCAATGAAACATCCATGACCTGACGGTCACAAAGGGGGATGAAAATAAGTAATCCACAGATTACACAGATTTACGCAGATTATTAAGGCACAGAGGGTCAGAGGCAGAAGGCACAAAGTTATAATAACTTATACCGATGTTGAATTTCTACTATACCCTTTTGCCTCTATGCCTTTGTGCCTTAATAGTTATAATTAACACTCTGCACAATCTTCGGATAAAAGTATTTTAGAAGGGAATATTTTATTTTTGAAACTCTGTGATCTCTGTGCCCTCTGTGGTAAAAAAGTATTTTCATTAGAATTTGTTTCGGATTTCGTATTTAGCATTTCGGATTTTACCATTAGGGGTGGGTGAACTATTGCGTTTTTTGGAATTTCATGTTTTCGGGTTTGGTAATAGTTCGCGTATATGTGTTTTATGATAGAGACAGCCCCTGACAGGGGCATGAGGCATGAGGATTTAAGAATTGCATAAGCGGCTGGTAGTGCAATTCCAAAGTAATAAAAAATAAAGGTATTAAAAACAACCATCATTACTATGTTATTTTGGCATCGATATGTTAGTGACGCATTTTTTACCCATTCGGCGTTTCAAATATATCATAAGCTCTCTCATTAAAAGCCATTTGTCTTCCAATGCCCACAGGTGAAAAGGAAGGATACAGCCACACCGCAGACAGTCTGCTTGCGGTCCCATCATACAAGGTTTTTTAATCTGGCCCTGCGGGTCAAAACAAAAGGACATTTTTTTGAAAATGCAATTCCGTGTAACCTCCTTACATTTGTCGGATTTCATAAGCTTAAGCGCAACGCCTGGCACTCCTATAAAATCACCATACTTTTCCTCTTTTAAGCGAAGCAATGTATCTATTATGTCATCCCGAAGTTTCCAGCCAGGCCAAAAATCATTGTTCGCCAATCCTTTTACCGGTGTATGTATTTGAAACAAACAACCCCGAACGCCAACATCTTTCCATTCCTCAATAAAATATTCAATTTCACGGTAATTCATTTTATTAATTACCATTGAAACGATAATCTTTAAATCGTTTCTCCCCGCATTTTTTCTTATTATGTCATAAGAACCATTTCCACGGATGGCGTCATGTGTCTCCTTTTTGCCGTCAACCGATATATAAAAATTCACATCAGGCCAATTGGGAAGTTCCAGTGTTCCGTTCGTGACAATCAGATTTGACCGGAAATACTTCATGCAGCGCTCTACCAGGTCTCTCCGAAGCAACGGTTCACCGCCAATCCATGAACATTGATAAAAGGGGAAACCTGTTTCTTTCAGGCCCTCCAGTTTTTCAATCCACGCATCGTCGCTCAACTCCGGTTTTTCTGCGTAATCATGCGCATAAAAATAACAGTGTTTGCAACGCAAGTTACAACGATTGGTAATATCAATCGCACCTATTGCCCCTTTTGGTTTGCCATAGAGGTCGAAGGTGGCTAGATCATATAATTTAAATAAAGTTTTTGTTTGCTTCGAACCAATGCGACGGCAGGAAAAATCGAAAAGTTTGTCTCTAAAGGTATGCTTTGGGCATGTCTTTATTTCTTCTACTTCCTTAATCATTTTATATCAGAAAAATCAATTTTATATGTTTTTCCCCGTCCCTTCGTCTTTACAATAACCGCGGTTTTTGCATCCGTATCTACCTTGTCATACCGAAAGACCCCTATCGCGCTTTGCTTATCGTCCTTGTGTGTTCTCCCAAACTCGGTTTTTTGCGGTAAGATGTTGTTTAAACCTTGTTTTAATGTAATCTGCACGTCCCCCGGGGTTTGAATGCCTTTTTCTGAAACAAGCACAATTACTTTAAAAAAATCCGCAGATTGTATTTCATTTATAACGTCAGCAGTCGTTTCCTTTTCTTTCCCCGCATTCATGGCAGAAACAATAGCAAGCTCAATGTATTTACTCATAACCAATCCGCCATCTAATTCAGGATATTTTCCAAAACAAGCATTTTTTACCACCGTGCTTTTAAAAACATCCATACCTTTATGCTTCTTCCCGAAACTAATGGCCGCTGCAATCTGTTCCTCGTTCATTTCAGCTTCAAAGGCATTTACGATGCCGGAAGAGACAAATATCGACATAAAAATTGCGGCAAAAAAACTTCTCGTAATGAACATTGCGAAACTCCCCCCACAACTGCTTCATGGTAAAGGTTATCGGTGGAAATGGGCTACTCGTCACACAAAATAAATTCTTTGCCTGTAATCATGCTGATCCTTTTCCCGAGGTTTTTCATTTCTTTGAAGCCTCCCCTGACGGATGTTTCGCCAAGTTCATCAACCAACATGGTTTTCCCGTTGTTAAGATGCAATAAAACTGCATATGTCAAATAGCTGTCTGTTATTGACTCTTTCTCATTTTTTACTAATTCTATTTTTTTAATTTGCGTAAAGGGAAACACTTCCACCTGGTCAAAAAAGAGCGTCCGCCTAATCTGCCTGGTCACCTGTTCCGTTTTGCCGTCAATGATAATTGTTTTAAAAAGAGAACTCAAAACAATCTTATCCGTAGATTTTTTCGTAGCTTTCATGGCACTTTTTGCAGTCTTTTTCATGCTTGCTGTTTTTGGTTTTTTTTTGTTTATTGGCATTGATTTGTTCCCCTTTTCAATGCAAATGCATTAAAATTACAC
>MHYI01000296.1:6778-7530 GCA_001828295.1 Planctomycetes bacterium RBG_16_41_13
TAAAAATTTCACCGGGCAAGATACTATACCCGCGATGAAAAATCAACTTAAAATATCTTGCTTCTATTAGTACCTTATCAGTAATTTCTTCGCATTTTTGGCCAAAATATTAAATGGTGAATCCGAAATGCTAAATACAAATCCACCCCCTGCACCCCCGCCAGCGGGGGACATTCTCCCCCTTTGGAGGGGGTAAGGGGGGAGGATTTTGGAATTTGTTTCGGATTTCGTATTTTTTATTTCCTGTTTGTTTGGTTCTGGCTATGCCAGTTTAGGAATTTCAATATTTTTGTAGAGACGCATTGCATGCGTCTCCATATTGCATCAACATTTTCCAGACGCACAGCAGTTTCCAGACGCGCAACAGTTTCCAGACGCATGCAATGCGTCTCTACATTAACAACAACATAATAGAGTAACTGCCAAAGGCAGCCGATTTATTGTTTTTCCCCTTGCGCTTTAAAAGCTAATTTAAGACCGTTTACAGATAAAAAAAGCTTCCCTTCCTATTCATTTAATTGTCGGAAGGGAAGCTTTTTGTTTAAAAGACCTCCAAAATGCATCGAAAATATTTTACTGTTTACGGATGTTACCTGATTTCAATCTTTGCCTGCTGCTTTAATCTGTCCAGCAGGGAATCGGCATTTTGTTTTAATATGTCCAGTTTAATTTCAGGTTTTAATTCATCAAAATCAATTTCCTCGCCCTTTTTGATATCAGTAACCTTTATGATATGATATCCAAACGGTGTC
>MHYI01000297.1 GCA_001828295.1 Planctomycetes bacterium RBG_16_41_13
TTACAACCTCTATTTCCTCTATAGAGATACCGCGTTGCTGCATTCTTGTCTTAAGATGATGATGTACATCGGATTCTTTGATTCTTATTTTAGACATCACTTGAATTGTTGAGTAGTTAGGTAGTTAAATTGATACGAGTCTCCATC
Organism: Planctomycetes bacterium RBG_16_41_13; assembly: GCA_001828295.1. Next base: position 148 of record MHYI01000297.1, read on the forward strand.
CCCACACACAAGATAACAACATCAATATCCTTCATAATTATTTCCACTGAACACACGGAATACACTGAAATATATGTATTTAATATATAATCACAAAACAAAACCAAGTCAAGGACTATGATTTAATTGTGAAATACGAAACAAATTCTAATGACAAAATGATTTGAAATGCTAAAAAAGTGCATCTTTCGCATTTGAAAATTAATATTCAATTTTCGTGCTTCGTGCTTCGTATTTTTTACTTCGTGTTTGTTTGGTTCCGGCTACGCCAGCGTAGGTATTTATACATGCATTTTTATGGTATACATTGCATTCGACAAGCACATTTGCTTTTTAAAAACATACGGTTTAACAGGGTTTAAAACATTGACAAATTAACGTTTTAACGGTAATATGCGTTCCTTCTTACCTTCAATTTATACCATTAAATACACATTTTTTATCATGATGCAATTTGGGAATGTTTGCATAGTAGGTCCCGGGCTTATTGGCGGCTCTATCGGTTTGGCGTTAAGAAAGAGGAATCTGGCAGAAACCGTCATTGGAATCGGACATCAGGCTTCTTCCTTAGAAAGCGCCCTGAAAATAGGCGCTATAGATGTGGGACATTTAAACGCCGATAATGCAGTTAAAAATGCGGATATTGTTATACTTGCTACTTCGGTGGGTAAAATTGTTGAGTTTGCAAAACAGGTCCTCCCCTTTATGAAAAGCAATTCTGTCCTGACAGACGTAGGAAGCACCAAAAGCTATATCGTCAGGCAGATAACTAAAGACATGAGAGATGATGTTTCTTTTGTAGGAGCACATCCGATTGCCGGTTCAGAGAAAAGGGGCATTGACCATGCTTCTCCGGATCTTTTTGAGGGATGCATATGTTTTATAACGCCATTCAACAGCAATAAAAAGGCGGTGGAAACCATTTCTCACTTGTGGAGTTTTCTGGGGGCAAAGGTGGAAAACATCTCTCCTGAAAGGCATGATGAATTGCTTGCATATGTCAGCCATCTCCCTCACCTTGCGGCAACATGTCTTATAAATGCTATAGCAGAGGATGACTTAACCTATGGTGCAACCGGCTTAAAAGATACCACAAGAGTAGCCTCCGGAGACCCGGAGTTATGGAGGGATATTTTTGGTCAAAACCGTGAAAACATGATACAGTCAATTGACCGGTTTGTGGCAGAACTCACTGCATTTAAAAATGACCTGCTTTCCGGAAATAAAGATATGATATTGAAACGGTTGAAGCAGGCTAAGATATCCCGCGATAGCATTTTCCATAATAATTCCAGGGCGCACGCAAAAGAATAAGCAGGTGGTTTTTATGCATTCAAGAATAGAAGTTTTTTTAAAGGACGAATATGCAGACCCACTTGGGGAAAATGTTACATCAGAAATAGAAACCTTTGGTTTCGCAAAAGTAAAAAGCGTCAGGGTCCGGCAGGTCTATATCTTTTTCGGAAAACTAACAGAGAATGAATTAGACACTATTGCCAAAAAGCTTTTGGCAGATTCAGTCACACAACATTACCTATGCACATCAGATGCTTTTCATCAATCCCCTCATGAACACTTCCATATTATAGAAGTAAGCCGTAAACCCGGCGTTATGGACCCTGTTGAACAATCGGTTATAAAAGCGCTTCGGGATATTAATATTTCAGTTGACGGCGTTAAAACCGCCCATAAATATATGATTGACGCCTCTGTACCTGCAGAGCTGATACCTGTAATTGCGGCAAAGGTTTTGGCAAATACCAATATAGAAGACGTTTTTATCTATCCCGAAATACCCAAATACCGGCAAACGGTTTTTAGCGCGCCTTTTAAAAAGAAAATCATACCACTCATAAACGCACAAGATGGTCAATTGGAAAAAATAAGCGTGGAAGGCCAATTGTCTCTAAACATCCATGAGATGCGTGCAATTCAACAATATTATACCACTCTGAGGCGTGAACCAACGGACATTGAATTAGAAACCATTGCGCAAACATGGTCTGAACATTGTGTGCATAAGACCCTGAAAGGACGTATCAATTTTAACGGAAAAATAATCGACAACTTGCTGAAAAATACTGTGATGAAGGCTACGGAAGAATTGAATACCCCATGGTGCGTTTCCGTGTTTAAAGACAATGCGGGTATTATTGAATTTGACGAGGAATACAATGTCTGCTTTAAGGTGGAAACCCACAATCACCCTTCTGCAATAGAACCGTACGGAGGCGCCAATACGGGCATTGGAGGGGTAGTTCGGGACATTATGGGCACGGGCCTGGGGGCAAAACCAATCCTGAACACCGATGTATTTTGCTTTGGGATGCCAGATACGCCGCCGGAGAAGATTCCCAAAGGCGCTTTGCATCCAAAGAAGGTTTTTAAAGGTGTTGTTGCCGGGGTAAGAGACTACGGCAACCGCATGGGGATACCCACGGTGAACGGCGCCATTTATTTTGATGAACGGTATATCGGGAATCCCATTGTTTTCTGCGGTACGGCAGGCATTATACCAAAGAATATGTGCCAAAAAGAATCCCGGCCCGATGACCTTATCGTTGTTGTGGGCGGGCGAACCGGGCGTGACGGCATTCATGGCGCAACGTTTTCTTCGGCAGAGTTGCACGAGCAGTCAGAACACATGTCAGGCGGCGCTGTCCAGATTGGCAATGCAATAACGGAGAAGATGACACTTGATACGCTGTTGCAGGCACGCGATAGGGGATTGTACAACTGTATTACCGATTGCGGTGCGGGGGGATTATCTTCCGCTATAGGCGAAATGGGACAGCATACAGGGGCATGTGTTTATCTGGAGAAGGTTCCACTGAAATATGAAGGGATTTCCTATGCTGAAATATGGATTTCCGAGGCGCAGGAGCGCATGGTTCTTTCCGTTCCGGGAGAAAAGGAAAAGGAGATTCTTGAGTTATTTAACGCTGAAAATGTTGAAGCAACAGTTATTGGACACTTCACCGGCGACAACATGCTCCGGTTGTATTATCAATCGGAAATGGTCGGCGAGCTGGAAATGGATTTTCTGCACAATGGCTTGCCACGATTAGAGCGAGAGGCAATATGGAGTGCGCCCAGTTTTGAGGAACCATCTCTCCCTGAAAAAGAAAATTATGGAACTGATTTAAAGAAACTACTTTCTGAATGGAATGTTTGCAGCAAGGAATGGGTAATCCGGCAGTATGACCATGAAGTGCAGGGCGGAAGCGTTCTGAAACCGCTTCAGGGTGTGCAGAATGACGGGCCGGGTGATGCATGTATTGTTAAGCCGGTACTGTGGCGAAACAAAGGCATTATTGTATCAAACGGCATGAACCCCCGCTATGGCGATATTGATCCCTATCATATGGCCGCATCTGCCATTGATGAGGCATTGCGCCAGATTATCTCCGTTGGCGGAAATTTAGAGCGCGTTGCCTTGCTGGATAATTTTTGCTGGGGCAACACAAATAAACCCGACCGCCTTGGAAGTCTTGTCATGGCGGCACAGGCTTGTTACGATATTGCCGTGGCTTACGGGACGCCGTTTATTTCCGGAAAGGATAGTTTGAATAATGAATTTATTACAGAGACGGAAACAATTGTTATACCGCCTACGCTTCTCATATCTGCGATTTCCGTTTTGGATGATGTAAGGAATGCCGTTTCCATGGATGCAAAGGAACCGGGAAATTTAATATATCTCGTCGGCGTGACCCGTAATGAATTAGGCGGTTCGCATTATTACCATATTCATGGGCATAAAGGGAAAAATGTGCCGGTGGTGAATGCTTTTTCAGGGAAAAAAATCATGCATACCCTGTCGATAGCAACAGCCCGTGGCATTGTGCGGTCGTGCCATGATTGTTCGGAAGGTGGATTGGCCGTTGCAGCGGCAGAGATGGCATTTGCCGGAGGCTATGGGATGGAACTTGATCTTTCTCTGGCAGTTGTAGAGGGCGAAATAACAAGAAATGACACAATCCTTTTCTCTGAATCCAACACGCGATTCCTTGTTGAGGTTACGCCGGAACATAAAATAGCATTTGAGGCAGTGATGAAAGATGTATCCCATGGTTTATTGGGCAAAGTAAGGCAGGAACCCTGTCTGAAAATTATCGGTTTAAACAATACCACTATCATAGAAGAAGACATTTATGCTTTGAAAGAAGCATGGCAGTCTCCGCTTCGGTGGTAATGCGTATGGATGGGTATGAAAAACCTGCGAATATTGAATATTAATTTTCAAAACCGTGCAACTCATGTTACGTAGTAAGAAAAATGTTCAATATTCAATGTTCAATATTCAATGCTCAAATTGTTGATCAGTTGCTTTTATTCTTTTACATTGAACATTGAACATTAATTTTCAAATGCGAAAGATGCACTTTTTTAGAATTTCAAATCATTTTGTCATTAGAATTTGTTTCGGATTTCGTATTTAGCATTTCGAATTTCACCATTAAATATTTTGCCGAAAAGCACGCACTGACGAATGGAAGTGTGCGAAGAAATTACTGATAAGGTACTGATACCCCCCTTCATTTGTTATTGATTCAAGGTATTTTTCATGAAAACTCCAAAAGTCTTAGTCCTTCGGACCGCCGGAACAAATTGCGACAACGAAACGAAGTACGCCTTTGAAAAAGCGGGAGCAGTGGTAGAGGTAATTCATATTAACGCCCTGCTGAGCAATAAAAAAATACTGGAAAACTATCAATTATTAGCTTTACCAGGAGGGTTTACTTACGGGGATGATGTGGCTGCAGGTAAAATCCTGGCAAACCAGATAAAATACCATCTGGAAGATGAAATAAAAAATTTTATTGATGCAAAAAAACTTATTCTGGGCATATGCAATGGCTTTCAGGTGCTGGTGAGAGCGGGCTTGCTGCCTTCGTTTGAAAGATTTCATCAGGAGGCAACGTTAACCCACAACGATTCCAATAAATTTGAAGATCGTTGGGTGTATTTAAAAATTTGTGCTGACACATCATATTTTATACGCCGGGAGCATGCTCCAATGCTCTCTTTGCCGGTAGCGCACGGAGAGGGTAAGTTCCTTATGAAAGATAAAGATGTTTTGGACAAGATGGTGAAAAACCGCCAGATAGTCTTTCAGTATGTTGATGAGAAAGGGGATGATGCGGGCTACCCGATGAATCCCAATGGATCGGTTCTGAATATCGCAGGCATTTGTGACCAGACGGGGCAAATTTTAGGCATGATGCCGCACCCCGAAAGAAATGTTGACCCGACACAACAGCCATGCTGGACACGTCAGGGACTGAAAGATTCGGGAGATGGCTTTTTGATTTTTAAAAATGCGGTTCAATATATGAAGGAAATTTTTTAAACTTTGACAATAAGTAGGGGCGAAGCATTTGCCCGTTTGGGTATGAACGCATTTATAACAATATACAGCAAATGTTTCGCCCCTACATTAACAATAGTAAGAAAGCATTACCGGAACAGTATTTTTTTTATTGCAAGGAGAGGGAATTATGTCGG
>MHYI01000298.1 GCA_001828295.1 Planctomycetes bacterium RBG_16_41_13
CTTTGTCGAAGCAAGAACCATGTGTATCGTCAATTCTTTGTCGAAGCAAGAACCATGTGTATCGTCAATTACGGACGCCGGTTAGGGTATAAAAACTCCAGTGCAATGTTGAACCACTATAAGGAATTTTACAGGATTAATGATAATGCTGAAGAACTGGCGCCAAATGAGATTGGGATATTGCAGCACAGCAATCGGCCCGATACCTAAGCTGGCATAGCCAGAACCAAACACAGAAGAATGTACGAAGTACGATTTACGATGTACGATTTTTAAACCGTAAATCGTAAATTAATAAAAGAAAAACCACAGATTACACAGATTACACAGATTAAAAAATCGTAAATCGTAAATCGTACTTCGTAATCGGATTTATTATGAATGTCACAGCAAATTCAACCAAAATGCTGAGAAGCTGGAAATGGCAGGTAATTCCTGTTGCATTTCTGGTTATATGGTCATGTTTTATCTTTGTTAACACGTTACGGAATAATTTTGTTTATGATGATTCTGTTACGATTGTCAATAACCATTTAATTAAGAATTGGGATAATTTCCGGACGTTATTTTCCTTTCAGTATTTCATGCTTTCCGGAGAGATAAGCTATCGTCCGGTGGTTACGTTTACCTATTTTCTTGACTATTCTCTTTGGGGAGAAAACCCCTCGGGTTATCACTTCACGAATCTCCTCTTTCACATTGCAAATGTAACAGTGTTTTACTTTCTTATTAGAAAAATAACGCGGATACATTCGTTGGCGTTTATCTCCGCATTATTGTTTGCCTCACATCCAGTCATCACAGAGACCGTTAATTCCATTAGCTATCGCGAAGATCTTCTTGCCGCTTTCTTTTATCTAATGACGTTTATCCTGTTCTTAAAAATCGATGACGGATTGATGAAGAAAGGCGCCTTTTATCTGTGTTATTCAGGTTCTTTGGTTTCCTATGCACTGTCGCTATTTTCAAAAGAGATGGCAGTAACACTGCCGGTTATGCTCGTTATATATACATTCTTTTTTCCATCAAAAAATAATCCTTTTAAAGAATGTATTAAAAAAATGAAAGGCGTCTATATTGGATATTTTTTCGTCACGTGTTTTTATTTAATTATTCAGTTTTGGGTATTTAAGGATGTGTCCATTAATCTGAGCGAGTCCGGGCAAAGCATCTTTGTGATGTTTAAAGTGCTTGCCTCGTATATAAAACTTTTGTTTCTACCTTTTGGCCTTAATGCGGATTATGTGATTCCGCCGATTTTGGCAGATGTGGTATCGTTTTTACTATCTGTTCTTTTAATAACGGTACTGGTTATTGTGTTATTGCGGATAGGGAAAAGAAACAAGCTCTTTTGTTTTTTTGCGGTGTGGTTTTTTGTCACCCTTTCGCCGGTGTCAAATATAATCCCGTTAAGCAATATCATGGCAGAGCGCTACCTGTATATTCCCCTCATGGGATTTTCAGGCGCTGCGGGTGTACTGTTCCGGAAGGGTATTTCAGGGAATATTTTTGCAAAGATATGCCTTGGCGTGGTTTTAATCGTTTTTGCCTTTGTAAGTATTTCCCGGAATGTCGTATGGCATGATGAATTTTCTTTGTGGCATGATACCCTGGCAAGAGAACCTGACAGCGCACGCGCACACCACAACCTTGGGGTGGTATATAATTCAAAAGGGATGTACGAAAAGGCGGAGTATGAATATAAAAAGACCCTGGAAATAAAACCGAATGACGCCGGAGCGTATTATAATCTGGGGAATTTATACGAACGAAAGGGACTGATTGACGATGCTATCGCAGCATATGAAAAGGCAATACAATCAAACCCGTACCATGCAGATGCATACAATAATCTGGGGAATTTTTATAAAAAAAAGAAACACTATACTGCGGCAGTGAAAATGTATGAAAAAGCGGTCAGGTGCAATCCGTTCGATTTCCGTTATCACAGTAATTTAGGGCTTATTTATCTTGAAACAAAAAATTACCACGAATCTGTTGACGCCTTTCTGAAAGCATTAAAAATTGCTCCTGATAAATCTTCTACGCACAATTCATTGGGGAATGTTCTTAAAGAAATGGGAAATGTTGACGGCGCAAAAGAGGCATATAAAACAGCGCTTCAATTAAATCCTGCCGACGCAAATGCCCACAATAATTTAGGAATGTTATACACAAACACGGAAGAATTTGATAAAGCAGTGAAAGAATTTGATACGGCGGTCCGGCTCGACCCAAAAATGGCAAGCGCATATAACAATTTGGGAATTGCCTGTGCAAATAAAGGCGACGGGGAAAAAGCGGTAGAAGCATTAAACACAGCGGTAATCCTTGGGTTTGACGGCGCGGATGTGCATAATAATTTGGCAGGGGTATATCTGACAATGGGAATGACGGATAATGCCATCAGGGAACTTGATACTGCCCTGAAATATGACCAAACGGATTGCAATGCGCATTGCAATCTTGGCATTGCCTATCTATCCAAAAAAAATGTTGAAAAGGCTATTTCTGAGTTTGAAGAGGCTATTAAAATCAATGCGAATGATGCGGATTTTCACCATTACCTTGGCAATGCCCTTTTGGAAAAAGGAAGGTATGGAGAGGCAGTTGACGCATTTGCACGATCAATAGAAATTAATCCTGAAAACCCTTCAGCGCATAAGATACTCGGCGTTGTGTATGCGAATTATTTCAACAACACCCGGAAAGCATTGTTTCACTTAAAAGAAACACTGCGGTTAAATCCAAATCAGCCAATGGCAAGCGAAATAAAAGAGGCTATCATTGCATTAAGCGCCGGAAGCGATGACATGGCGCCAAAGCCATGATAGACGAATAAGTAGTTCCTGTTATATCAATTTAAAATTTCATAACTCCTGATCTGGTGGAATTTGATTTGATACCAGATTAAATACAAGACGCAAATTTGTGCCTGGCAGGACGCGCGTATCGCCTGTCCACTCGCCATGTTCCAGAGCAGCGAGTAAAAACAGGTGTCATGCCATTTCCCATACAGCAATGGTAATGTCTTCTCTTGAATCCATGCCTATCTCACTGTAATTAATCGGCTTAGGTACTTTTTGACAAAAAAAGCACTTCAGGATTTCTGAGAGTAGAGACGCGATAGGTGGGCGCTTACCATTTGGACAAAGACCGAGTTTCTTTTTTTTCGAAATATCCTTTTCAAGTGCACCGATTTTCTCTACAATATCGCACAGCACCACATTTTCGTGTGGGAAAAGGGGCTGGCGCGCGCGTTATTTACCCCAAAAAATTGATTCTCCTGCCCTGTGATTTTATAGTTCAGGAAAATCTTACAGAAGATCTATCCGTGCAATTTTGCATTTGGCACAGTCTGTTAATTTAGGCACTTTTTGGCGAAGAAACACTTCGGGAGTTTTGAATTGCCGTTGTTAAATGTATAATGCGTAGTTATTTCGGGAATTCTTAAAAAACTAAAACGGTTGTAAAATATCGTTTTTTCTTGCAGGTATAAAAGGTTTTAATGCGGCGTTAACATTGCCTTGGCCGCAATGAAAATGTCCTTGACAAGATATTCTACCGCTGTATAATGTTGAAAATTTTTGTGCCTTGTAATTTCGCATGAAAATCCTTTAAAAAGTTGTTTGATGAAGTACTTGGGAAGGGGGTGGTTAGGCTAAAGACTATTTAATGTTCCTGCTTTTACCTGTGATTCTCGCTTGTGTCACTTAGGTAATAACCGTAGTTTTAAAAGTGTTTAAAGTAAAGAAAGGAGAAGATGTAATGTTTGAAATTTTTAAGAAACCATTGTCCAGGATTGTAGGTGCGACGTTTGCCTTTGCAGGCGTAACCTTGCTAACTTGCGCTATGGAGAATGGCGTTGCAATGGCTGAAGGGCCAACTTTTCAGGACGTAGCGTCACAGGTATTTGGACAGCCAGTTGGTCCGGATAATGATGGCACTTTGTATATATTTGGGTTGACCGCTAAATATACTGAACCTGAATATGTTGATGGACGTGGGCCATACAAGTCTTTTTTGAAGATGTTACCGTCAATTCGCTGGTACGATCCGGAACATTATTGGACGAACGGAAGCCAGACAGAAGGGGTATTCAAGAACGAAGAATGCGTATTGTGCCATACAGTACAAACTCCGACGATTGTTAACGATTGGAAGCAAAGCTCGCATGGCAGCAAGGACATGAGGAGAGGGATTGGCATAAAGAAGGATGGAAAGCCGGTTGAAGATTTGGTTGGTTGTGCTGATTGTCATGGCAATGACCACCAGAAACTTGAAATGCCAACCTATAAGCTCTGTAACGACTGTCATCCAAAAGAAACAGCGGAACATAGGGCTGGTGGTTTGGGATCTCATACTCATGCATATACAGTTAATGTGTTAGAATTTTCATGGCACGTAGGGAAACCGGCAGAAGAGGTTACTGGCTGTGCGCATTGTCATGCTATTGCGGAAAACAGGTGTTCCGGCTGCCACACAAGGCACAAATTTGACCCGGCTGAGGCCAGAAAACCAACAGCTTGCAGGGTTTGTCATATGGGTATAGACCATGATGAATGGGCTATGTACAATACCTCTATTCATGGAGCATTGTACGAAGCAGAATCAGCCAGGATGGACTGGGGCAAGAAGTTAAAGAAGGGCAACTACAGGGTGCCAACCTGTGCTTATTGCCATATGCAAAACGGCGATCACAATCCGCAGCAGTTTGGAACGATCTATAGCGATATGGGTATGTTCCAGGTAGACCGCGGGGCGCCAAAACATAAGGCGAAAAGAGACTCCTGGATTAAGTTGTGCCAGGACTGTCATTCACCAAGGTTCGCAGCGGATAAACTCAAAGAAATGGATGCAGGTGTTAATTTGAGTTTTACAAAGTGGAGAGAAGCAGCTGCGGTTATCGTGGGTTGTTATCTTGATGGTGTAGTTGACCCAATGCCTGAAGGATCAGCTCCTGATTGGTACGGCCATTATACTTTCAGCTTGTTACCAGGCGGAGATCCAAGGTTCTACGCGACTTCTAACTTAGAGCGTTTAGGGCTGGAAATGATTTGTTACCTGACCGGTAACGTTTATAAGGCATATGCCCATATGTCTATGTACAATCAAACGTACGGAAATGGTAGCGCCTTTGAGCAGGACAGAAAATTGGTTGAAATTAAAACCGAAGCAGCTAAGTTGAGAAGGTTTGCAGCTATTGAGAAAAAGATCGGTTTAGAGCACAAATCTGCTGATTTCTGGAAACATGGTGAATATCTTGATTTACTCCCAGGCTGGAAGAGAAAACCTGGCGACGTGGATGTTGAATGGTTCAAGAGAACTGATATTCCTCATCGTGCTAATGCAGATGCTGGTGTAGAGATACATCACTAAGTTTCATGTGCCTGATTTAATTTTCAGGATATATAAGTTGTAGAGCAATGAGGGTAGCAGAGGTCAATTTGCTACCCTCATTGTGTTTATTCGGAACATTGATGGGGAGCATTCCCAATTTATTGTAAATCCTGGCAACAAATTTTCATGGCAATAAGCGCATTCATTATCCACCCCTTACCCCACCCAAGAGGGGACTCCTATATTCTGCTCTTGGGTGGGGTAAGGGGTGGGTTCCTGTTATAATGAATAATCTTGAAGTCTCTCTCCATGAATTTACCCCTATTCAGGTAAAATATCCGCCAACGGCTTTCTTTTTTACAATAAATCGGGAATGCTCCCACATTGATGTGCGTCTTATATTTACAAATGAGTTAGGTTTTTAGAGAAATTCAAGATAAACTACAGATTGTGCAGAGATAAATACATAATCTGTGTAATCCGTAGTTTAAATCCTTTTTTGCCTGTTTGAAACATGTCTCTCCAGACAATAAAGTAAGTATTAAGAGAAAATTAGTTGTTTTAAAATAAAAGAAGGAGGTTTAAATCATGAGCATTACTACTTCAAAAACAAGAACTCCTGAGTATGGGAAATTATTGGTGAAGGATAGTTTTCCCGCCAAAATGGGGCATTTTGGCCGCTTTGGCGGAAAGTTTGTGCCAGAAACGATTATGCCCTCTCTCGACCAGTTGGAACAGGCCTATAATGAAGCGAAAAACGATCCGGCATTCAATACTGAACTGGAATACTATTTGAGAGAATATGTGGGGCGTCCTTCAACCCTTTATTATGCGGAAAGGCTAACAAAAAAACTTGCCGGCGCTAAAATATATCTCAAAAGGGAAGATTTAAATCATACCGGAGCGCATAAAATTAATAATACGATTGGGCAAATATTGCTTGCATTGAGGATGGGGAAAAAGCGCATTATTGCTGAAACGGGCGCAGGACAGCATGGCGTCGCCACGGCTACTGCCGCTGCAATGTTTGGTGTTCAATGTGATGTATATATGGGCGAAGAAGACATGAGACGTCAGTCGTTGAATGTTTTTAGAATGAAGCTGCTAGGAGCAAAGGTTATTCCTGTCGTCAGTGGTTCGAAAACATTAAAAGATGCTACAAACGAGGCATTGAGGGACTGGATGGGGTCGGTAAAACACACTCATTACATTATTGGTTCTGTTGTTGGTCCTCATCCTTACCCAACAATGGTAAGAGATTTCCAGTTAGTAATAGGACGGGAAGCAAAAAAACAGATATTAGAAAAGGAAAACCGGCTGCCGGATTATCTTATTGCCTGTGTTGGTGGCGGTAGTAATTCAATAGGATTGTTTCATCCATTCATTGACGACAAAGAGGTAAAAATGATTGGCGTAGAAGCGGGAGGCACTGGCCCTGGAGTAGGCCAGCATGCATCGACTCTGACAAGCGGGAAAGTGGGCGTGTTGCATGGAAGTGTAAGCTATGTTCTTCAGGACGACGATGGGCAAACATTGCCTGTACACTCAATTTCTGCCGGTTTGGACTATCCAGGCGTTGGTCCCGAACACAGCTATTTGAAAGACATTGGAAGGGCTGATTATGTTTCGATAACTGACGAAGAAGCGGTAAGCGCATTTCAGGAATGTGCCCGATTAGAAGGGATCATTCCCGCCCTTGAAGCAGCACATGCTATTGCATATACAATGAAACTTGCTCCTGTCTTGAGTAAGGACAAATTGATTATTGTATGTTTATCCGGTACTGGAGATAAGGATTCCTTTGAAGTGGCAAAAAAACTTGGCTACGTCATCTAGTGAAATATCCATGGCCTTTTGACGGTCTCACAAAGGGGGATGAAACTCCCCTCCGGCTATCATCCTGAGCAGTGCGAGGAATCTTAAAATTCCTCAATGCATTCTCTGGAACAAAGATTTTTCATGAAGACTGCCTTGCGCAAAAGATTTTCTGCCACTCTATTTCCCGAAATAGCAAACAGTGAAGTGGTTGAAATGACAATTACAGACAACATATCATGACCTTAAATGATCGATCGTAAGAAAATATGGAATCTAATTTTGAACTAAAGTCTTTATTTGATTTTTAGAGCAGAGAAATTGTTATAGTTTTGTTGAGATAATTCCAATGAACAGGATTGATAAAAAATTTGAAGAATTAAAAAGAAAAAAGGAGCCTGCTTTTATTCCGTTTATTACGGCAGGAGACCCTGACATCGAAACAACAGAGGCCTTGATTCTTGCTTTTGAGAAAAAAGGGGCAGATATTATTGAGCTTGGTGTACCATTTTCCGATCCTATTGCAGATGGGCCTGTTATTCAGGCATCGTATCACAGGGCTTTGGAAAAAGGGGTAAAGGTTTCGCAAATTATAGATATGATTTCGAGGCTTCGCAGTAAAACTCAAATACCTGTAGTAGGAATGATTTCTTACAGTATTGTGTACAAATTTGGAAGTAAAGCTTTTGTTGAAATGGCTTTAAAGGCGGGGTTTGACGGATTGACTATTCCAGACCTTCCCATTGAAGAAAATGAAGAAATATTTGAAATTGCATCTAAGAATGATTTAAAAATTGT
>MHYI01000299.1:0-1961 GCA_001828295.1 Planctomycetes bacterium RBG_16_41_13
CGTTTGCCGCTGGTTCGCTATCTCCGGTAATCATTACGGCACGGATATTCATTTTTTGTAATAACGATACCACGTCCTTTGCATTTTGTTTTATTGTATCCGCAAGCCCCAGCATACCCCTGCAAACAGTATCGTAAGAGACGTAGAGAATGGATTCTCCCCGATATGCCAATTCCCCTGCTTTGTTTCGTAAAGCGTCAATATTGATATTGTTTGATGTCATAAGCGACTCATTGCCTGTCATCAGGGCTTTCCCCCGGTATTTGCAAAGTATCCCGCTGCCGGCGCGTTCTTCGAAGTCCTGAACCGTATCCCATGTAAGATTTCTTGCCTTTGCTTCATCAACAACGGAAAGGGAAAGGGGATGATTCGAAAAGGCGCAGCCCGCGGCGGCGAGGGCGATCAGTTCATTGTCATTTATTTCTCCCGACGGGAAAATGCTTGCCACCCCAAATCTTCCTTCGGTAATAGTGCCTGTTTTGTCAAATACGATAGTGTCTATACGCGCAATCTGTTCAAGGGCGCTGGCTCTTTTTATGAGTATTGAATTATTGAGTCCAATGCCGCTTCCCACCATAATGGCAGTGGGCGTTGCAAGCCCAAGGGCGCAGGGACACGCTATAACCAGGACTGCTACCGCTGTTTTTAAAGCCCATACGAAGGGTGGGTGAGAAGTGGTATCGTAAAATATGAGATACCAGCAGAAAAACGTTATTATGGAAAGAGCGACAACGATGGGAACAAAGATATTGGACACTTTATCCGCAAACCGCTGTATGGGCGCCTTATCCATCTGGGCATCTTCTACCATAGTAATAATTTGAGATAAAACGGTTTCCTCACCTACACGCAAGGTTTTTATAATGAGGACTCCCGTTTTGTTAATGGTTGACCCGATAACGCTGTCGCCTTTTTTCTTTACGACCGGCATTGATTCACCTGTTACCATGGATTCATCAATTGTTGCCGTTCCTTCTGTTATTTCACCGTCCACCGGGATAATTTCACCGGGTCGCACAATAACCGTATCTCCCACCTTAAGGATGGAAGCGTTTACTTCCGTTTCTTTTCCTTCAGGGGACAACAAATGCGCTTTGTCTGCCTGTAATGTTATGAGTTTTTGCAGCGCCTTGCCTGCCCTGCCTTTTGCGCGTTCTTCCAGATATTTTCCGATGCGGATGAAGGCAATCAGCATTACGGATGTTTCAAAAAATGCGTGGCCTGAAGCGCCAAAAATGCCGAAAACGGCAAAAGCGCTATAGAGAAAAGCAGACAAAACGCCCAGAGAGACGAGAACATCCATGTTGGCGAAAAGATTTTTAATGGATTTACCGGCGCTGATAAAAAAGCCCATGCCGGGACCAAGAATCGTGATTGTTGCGAGTCCCATCTGCAGGAAGGGAAGGTATTTTTTCTCCAGTCCGGGAAAGGGAACATACATGAGCGCCATCATGACAATGGAAGCTGCAACACTATAAATCAGCCATGCTATCTGAACGGACTCTTTTGATGACTGGTCCATTCGCATCCTTTCTTTTGCTGTGTAACCGATGCTTTTTATACATTTTACTATAGTGCCCTTGTTTATAGTATGGGTATCATAGCTGACCAGGCCGGATGCCGTGGAGAAATTTACACGTACCGATGTAATGCCTTTTACTTCACGCAACCTTCGCTCAATAGTAGCGGCACAATTAACGCAATGCATGCCGGAAATGTCAAATTTAATAGTCTGTTCAGCCATTTTTATCCCTTACCATGAAGTACGATTTAAATCTAAAATTGTGTAACACTTTAGCTTTTTGAAAAATGTAGGAGGGGTGAAACGTCAGCGCACCCATCAGATAAAGAGAAAGAGTATTGATGGGATCACTTCGCTATAGAAATGCTGAATGTTGTAACACTTTAGCTTTTTGAAAAACTCCAGGCGGGTTCAGGTTTACAACCCAATGTCATTAAGT
>MHYI01000299.1:2070-6837 GCA_001828295.1 Planctomycetes bacterium RBG_16_41_13
CAAAGACCACAGAGAAATCAGATGCCAGAAGCCAGTAGCGCAGGCTTCCAGCCTGCTTAATGATAAATGTTATAAAAAGCAGGCAAGATGCCTGCGCTACCTCTGTATTCTTTGCGTACTTACAGACCGCTCCTATGTATCTTATTGGTAATGCATTTTTCAAAAAACTAAAGTGTTTCAAAATTTAAAAATATAAAATTTCTATTATCTAAGCCCGCTAAATTCATGTAGTGCGACGAACCTCGTCGCACTACAAAGGACAATTTACCGTTTCAAAAGACTAAAGTGTTACAAAATTGTAAATTGTAAATTAATTGCATGTATCTTCAGCCTTATGGCAATACTTTGCAAAACCTTCCTATTCGTAACAAACGGTTACAAACTCAGGTTCTACCATACTGCTGAGAATATCGCACCGGGAAATAATACCGACAAGCATATCGTTTCTTACCACGGGGATCCTGATAATATTGTGTTTTGTCATAAGGTCGATAATTTCCTCTATGGAGGAATCTTCCTTTACGCATACAGGGGGTTTTGTCATAATTTCTTCAGCCGTTACCTGTTCCAGCTTTTTTCCCGCCCGGATTACTTTGAGAAGATCGAATTCGCTTACAACACCAACTACCCTGCCTTTTTCGTCCACCACGGGCAATCCGCTGTACATGCCCGACAGAAGTTTTACCGTTAAATCCCTGCCAAGGGTGCTTCTTTTTGCCGCAACAACAATTTTACTCATAACATCTTTTGCAAGCATAATTTTCTCCTCCTTTATAAAAGATAAAAGACACAAAATACCTGCTACATTATATAACAAACTCTGTATGAAAGTCTTTTCAAAAAAACGAAAGTGTTACAATCATTTTTTTGTGGGGAAAAGGCCGCATAAGAGAAAACCCTTGATAACTCTTAGCATTGTTGATACCATTTGAACTCAAATTATTTCAGGGTAACAACAGTGAGGAATTTATTTTGAAACCGTTTATTTCATCCACAACAATTTTATCAGTGAGAAAGGGCGGACATGTTGCCATAGGCGGCGATGGGCAGGTTACTATGCAAGCCACGGTGGTGAAGCATGATGCCAAAAAGATTCGAAGGCTATATCATGATAAGGTACTGGTCGGGTTTGCCGGTTCGTCGGCGGATTCTTTCGCGCTTATGGAGCGTTTTGACGCAAAGCTGGAACAGTACCAGGGCAACGTGTTGCGGAGCGCACATGAACTGGCAAGGGAGTGGAGAACTGATAAGGTATTAAGAAGGCTGGAGTCCCTCCTTGTGGTGGTAGATAAGCAGCATTCTTTTCTGATCTCCGGAAGTGGCGATGTGATTGAACCGGATGACGGTATCATTGGTATTGGATCCGGAGGCTCGTATGCGGTTGCCGCTGCCCGCGCTTTGGCAAAACACACTCCGTTGTCTGTGAAAGAAATTGTTGAGGAATCGTTGAATATTGCGGCGGATATTTGTGTCTATACCAACAAAAATATCAAAGTGGAGGAAATATAGAAGTGGAGGAATTAACGCCTCGAAAGATCGTTGAGGAGCTTGATAAATATATTATTGGACAGAAAAGCGCCAAGCGCGCCGTGGCGATTGCGATACGAAATCGATGGCGCAGGCATCAGCTTTCTGAGGAATTACGTGAAGAAATTTTACCAAAAAACATAATAATGATAGGACCTACCGGCGTGGGAAAAACTGAAATAGCACGCCGCATGGCCTCGATGGTGAAGGCGCCTTTTCTTAAAATCGAAGCATCCAAGTACACGGAGGTTGGCTATCACGGACGTGATGTTGAATCTATGATACGCGATATTACCGAAATTGGCGTTAATATGGTAAAGGCAGAGATGGTGAAGGAGGTGCAGAGCAAAGCAGAGGAGATGGCGGAAGAACGCCTCCTTGACCTGCTATTGCCGCCGACGCCAAAGAGTACTGAGAAAATGGATAAGGAAAAAGAGGCAGCAAAAGAAGACCAGCGGATAAAAACAAGGGAAAAGCTCAGAAAAAAATTGAGGGATGGCGATCTTGCTAACCGGACGGTGGAGCTTACCGTGCATGAAAAATCATATGTGTTGCAGGGTTTTGTCGCCGGTGTGGAAGATATGGGGATAGATTTTCAGAACATGATGGAAAAAATGATCCCGCCGCGGGCACAGGCCAGAAAGGCGCCGGTTGCTGAGGCAAAGAGAATTTTAATACAGGAAGAAGCGGAAAAACTTATCGATAAGGAAAAGGCGATACAGGAGGCGATTCGCAGGACAGAGCAGTTTGGGATTATTTTCCTGGATGAAATTGATAAAATTGCGGGGCGTGAAACAAGCAGAGGCCCTGATGTGTCCCGCGAAGGGGTGCAAAGAGACCTCTTGCCTATTGTAGAGGGAACCACCGTGAATACCCGATACGGAATTGTCAAAACCGACCGTATCCTTTTTGTTGCAGCAGGAGCGTTTCATGTCTCAAAACCTTCAGATTTGATTCCTGAGCTGCAGGGGAGATTCCCTATTCGTGTTGAACTGGAAGATTTGGGGAAGGAAGAGTTTTTACGTATTTTAACAGAGCCAAAAAATGCGTTACTCAAACAATACAAATCACTTCTTGAGACAGAAGGGATAAAGGTTCATTTTAAAAAGGAAGCCATTGAGGCTATTACGGAAATTGCCGTGCAGGTAAATAAACGTACGCAGAACATTGGGGCAAGGAGGCTGCATACTGTTTTGGAAAAACTGCTGGAGGACGCCTCCTTTGATGCACCTGATATGGAAGGGGGCAAGGAAGTGATTATTGACGATAAGTATGTAAATGATAAATTGCAGGCAATTGTCAAAGACGAGGATCTTAGCCGGTATATATTGTAAAAAATGAATAAGAGACAAACGTAAGCTAGAGAAAAAAGAAAATTTATTTCGTTTAACGTATTTCGGTCATCATGATTGATACGCCAACAACTTCAGGAATATTCCCGCTGTATCATCCAACGTATGTTTCCCACCAATAATGCCCCTCTCCTTACTATAAAAACGTGCCTTGCTGTTTCGTTAAAACCTTTACGATAGTTGCTTAAGGTTATGAAGCCAATCATTGCGGTAAATTGTGATTATCGCTGGGGAAAAACCCGGTCTCATTCTTTTGTATACAGAGAGTATTGCGATGCGATAATCATGGGGGGCGGCATACCTGTTTTATTGCCTGTTCTGGGAGAAAAAGAGGCGGTTGTTTCTCTTTTGGGGAAAATGCACGGACTCCTTCTTACCGGCGGGGATGATATTTCCCCTGAATTGTACGGTGAAACAAGGCATAAAAACACGATATGCATCCATCCAGACAAAGAAGTTTCAGATATTGCCCTTTTACATCATGCCCTTCAATTAAAGATCCCCGTTTTTGCTATATGCTATGGCGTTCAGTTGATAAATGTTGTTTGCGGGGGCGCCCTTATTCAGGATATTCCCACACAGAACAGCAAATGTTGTAATCATAGGCTAGCCGGTAAAAAACAGACGCATACTGTCACCATAGAAAAAAATACCTTGCTCCATAAGGTTGTGGGGGAAGAACACATTGAGGTGAACAGCTCACATCATCAGGCAATAAAAAAACCGGGCAGCGGTCTCATGGTTTCTGCCCGTGCGCCTGACGGAATCATTGAGTCCATTGAAGGCAAAGACCATACGTTTTTGTTGGGGGTACAATGGCATCCGGAACGTCTGTGCGATAGTTCCTCACACAAAAAAGCACTTTTTTGTGCATTTATACGCGCCTGCGAAATATTCAGAGAGGAACGGCAAGCCTGGCGATAGATACATAAAATGTACCGGAGGGTACGCTGTCCAACCGTGCGAAATGAGCAAACAAAAAATTTAGGAAAACTACCGGAGAAATGAATTGCGTTAAAAACGGTCAATTCTGTTGAAAACCTTCCTGACTGCTGCATTTATTGCAAACGCCGAAGAAAGATATCTGAAAACCGGAAACAGAGAAATCTTTTCTTAATGAAGCGTCAAGTTTTATATTGGCGGTAAAATCTTCGTGAATGTCATATATTTCCCTGCACTCAGAACAAATAAAATGATGGTGAACGCTCATATCAGGATCATAATGCTTGCGGTCTTTATCAATGGTGAGTTCCTTTATTTCACCAAGATCCCTTAGCGTTTCCAGGGTTTTGTAAATTGTAGTAAAAGATACGGACGGATACACCTTCTTGACTTTTTTGTATATCTCCTCGGCAGAGGGATGAGATGTGTTATTCTCCAATACTTTGAAAATCATCAACCTTTGCGGAGTAATTTTAAGCCTGTTATTCTTTAATGTGTCCGTAAGTTTTTCTACCGTTTGCATGACAAATAGTAAATCCTAATAAAAAAATAATCCTAATAAAAAATAATTATTAAACAATTAGCATATTATTTAAAAAACAGTGTTATATGTCAATAAAAAATTAATGATGTATCATATATAACAAAAAAGGTGATGCTTTAGTTTTTTGAAAAATCCATCCATGCTTTAACCCCAAGGAATCCTCCCCCTTTGGGGGTACAGGGGATTGCAAAATACTTCGGCATGGGGTTAAGAAATAAAAATGTCCGGGGCTTTAGCCCTGAAGTACTGTGCTAAAACCGCAGAGGCGCGGAGAAAACTAAAAAGTTGCGGAATAACCTAAGCTGGCATAGCCAGAATCAAACAAGCTCGAAATACGAAAGGGGAACCACAGATTTCAGTAGAGTAGAAACAGACGACGAGAACTTAGGCAGAAGTTTGTTT